>CAMJNS010000084.1 GCA_946407375.1 uncultured bacterium | reverse complement strand
TTGCACATTCTCTAGACATATCTACAAAAGCGCCGTAGCTGCCGCCTCGGCTCAAACCTTCGATACCAAGATTCCCTGAACCTGCGAAAAGGTCTAAAAACCTTGCTCCATCAACAAGTGGGGCAATGATATTGAATGTGGAACCTTTAACTTTATCCATAGCTGGGCGAGTTTGACCACCACCTGGCATTTTCAAAATTCTTCCTTTGGCACTACCTGTTATTACACGCATAATTATCCACCTTCCATAAATGTTTTGTAAGAATCACCAAAGGAACGAATCATCTGGTTCATAAACCAGTCGCGAACTTCGGTTTGTTCTATAGTAAGTATTTCGAAAGCACGTTTTCTTGCTTTTTCAATCAAACTTTGGGGAATTCTATGAGAGAAACAAGGGTGACCTAGACCGCTTTGTCTTGTCCCAACTAAATCACCAGGTCCCCTAAGTTTTAAATCTTCCATTGAAAGCTCAAAACCATCATTGGTTGAAGCTAAAACACTTAATCTTTCAGAATATTCTTCATTATGAGATATTAAAATACATTGAGATTTAGCAGAGCCCCTTCCTACACGACCTCTGAGCTGATGTAACTGAGAAAGACCGAAACAATCGGCATTTTCAATTATCATAAGTGTTGCATTTGGGTTGTCTACTCCAACTTCAACAACAGTAGTAGCTATCAGTATTTGCAATTCTTTGTCTTTAAAACTTTGCATTACTTGTTCTTTTTCATCCCAAGTTTGCGCACCAGTCAGAGTAGCATAGGTAACATCGGGCAAAAGTTCATCAACATTTGAAGCTGCTTCTTCCACAGAAATCCAGTCTCGTTCATCAGAAAGCTCTATTAGTGGGCAAACAATATAAACCTGATGACCAATATTAAGTTCTTCTCTAATAGCAGGAAGAGCCGCTTTAAAACTTTTTACTATTTTTGTGGCAACAGGGCTTCTACCAGGAGGCATTTCATTTATTATACTGGTATCCATATCTCCAAATATTGTTAGAGATAGGGTTCTGGGAATAGGCGTAGCAGAGAGAAGTAATTGGTTAGGGTTGCTGCCTTTATTAAAGAGTAGTCGGCGATGGTTTACGCCAAATCTTTGCTGTTCATCAATAATACAAAGACCTAATTCTTTAAATGTAATTGCTTCTTGGAATAGAGCATGGGTTCCAAAAACAAACAATGCCGCTCCAGTAGCAATTAAATCGTTTACTAGTCTTTTTTCTGCTGTTTTCTGACTCCCTGTCACTATAATTGCTTTATCTGCAAATTGAGGGAAAAACTTTTGAAAATTTGCTAGGTGCTGACGAGCTAAGATTTCTGTTGGAGCCATGAAAGCACACTGTTGGCCAGGGGCTAGTTCAAAGGCAAAATAAAGCATTGATAAAAAAGCTACTAGTGTTTTCCCTGAGCCTACATCACCTTGAACTAAACGATTCATAGGTGGTTGTGGGTTATTGGGGTCAGAAGGCTGAATATTGTTTTTCAAATCTGAAACTATTTCGCTAAGAGCTTCTTGTTGCCCTTTGGTTAATTTGAAAGGAAGAGGGTAGGGCGATTCAAAAAGTGGTGGCTTGGATGAATCAGGCAAAGTAAGAAAACCAGTTAAAAATTCACGTCTTTTTAATACACCGATTTGAAAAAGCACTTGATCAAAGAAAGCTAGGGTATATTTGGCTTTTTGTAAGCTTTCATCTGTTTTGGGACGATGGATTTCCTCTAAAGACTGTAATATTTTTTGATATGCAGAACCTCTTAGCTTTTCTGGTAATGAGTTCTCCCAGTCAATGTTGTCTAAGATGGTTGCAATTAGTTTTCTTAGCGATAGGGGAGAAATATGAGCTTCAGAAAGTCTTGCATTAGAAGGATAAATAGGAGTTAATACATCTGCCCTTTTACCATTTAGTTCTTCTATTCTTTCTACTTCAGGATTAGATAAGATAAGCTGGTTGCCCGATTTGGCTATTCCGCCGAACACCCAATATTCAACGTTTGGTAAAAGTTGCTTTGTTAGATAGGTTCTATTAAACCACTTTGCAGTGATTTTCCCTGAATTGTCACTAAATATGGCGTTTATTACGGTAAGACCACGGCGAGCAAAGTATGATTTTATTGATTCTAGTTTTACTCGCATCAAATACATTTTGCCATTTTCAACAAGTGAAACAGGTGTTGTTTTGCGTCTATCCTGATATTTATTAGGGTAAAACCTTAGAATATCAAAAACTACCTGGCAGCCAGCTTTATTTAATGCTTCAGCTTTTTTTGGTCCTACACCTGGCAATGATGAAACAGGCGCATCTAGGATTATTTTAGTATTTTTTGCTAGCCTAGCCATAACCCACACAAATTCTCAACTTTCATTTTGTTAAGTTATATTTTTATAATTTCCCTTCCAACTACCTTAGTGTAGTCAGCTCCCTCTACCGCAATGCTTTGCATTGCAGCCCCCTCCGTCTTTGACTTCGTCAAATCCACCTCCCCCAAAGCAAGCTTTTGGGGAGGTTCTTCGTGACAGCTCCCCCGCAAGCGGGGGAGCATCTTCGTTTAACATCTAACTTGGAACTTGGAACTAGGAACTTAATTCGTATAATTGCTTAGAGCTGTTTTGGTAAAGACATAACCTTTAAGTAATTGAGTAACTGCATTTTCTTGAGAAGCAGCTTGAGTACATATCTTGAGGGCTACATCCATAGAATCGAAGGCTCTTTGAGGTTGACCTATATAATTGAAGCAGTAGGCCAGAAGAACTGATGATTCTATGCTTGCTGGAGATATTTCTATAGCTTTTTCCAAAACAACTATAGCTTCATCAAATTGGTGTAGCTGCATATGCAAGACTGCTAGTTTCTGATAAATAACAGGGTTACGTGGAGAGAGTTCAACCGCTCTTGTTAACAATTTAACACTGTCTTGATATTTGCCAGCTATTTGATAAATCTGTGCTAACAGCAAGTATGCTCCAAGAATCTTTGGATAAATGCTTAAAGCCTTTACAAGATATTGTAATGAAGTTTCATATTTTCTTGCGTAAAAATAGATAGTGCCTAGGTTAAATAAAGCTTTAACTATATTGGGATTAACTTCAAGAGCATCTTTATAATATCTTGCAGCTTCATTGTTGCGTTTTAACATAAAACACATATTAGCATGAGCTAAAAGTGCCTTAACATGTTTTGGTGCAGCCTCATGAATTTTATTGAATATTTCTTCAGCGTCTTCATATTCTTTATCAGCAATTAAATCTGCTGCTTCGGTAAGTTCAGCAGAATAACTATTATCTGGAAGGATTTCATTGCTGATAACTACTGTATTTGTTGCAGGTTCAGACTGCTGATGCATAGAACCTTCTGGAAGTTCGTATTCTTTTGGAGCTTCTCTTGTAGCGGGTCTTTGTTCTTGTATCTGTTTTGTATCAGGTTTTTCTTTTTCAGTTGTAGTAACCGGTTTTGCAGTCTCTTTTGAAGGTGAAGGAGGAGTTGAAGTTTGAGCTGGAGTAGTTTCTGGTAAACTTTCTTCTTGATTTAATTTATTGATTAAATCAGGATTATCAATTAATTCGGCAATAACATTATTTATGTCATTGGCTAATGTTGCATCTAAGCTGATTTCTTTTCCTATTTCGCCTAAGACAAATGTTGCAGATTGTATCAGCTTTTTGTCTTGGCTTTTAAAGAAACCGCGAAGATTTTCTAATACAGAATATTCGCCCCATATCCATAGGGCTTTTATTGCAGTACTTTTAACACGGTTATCATCGTGGCTTAACAAATATTTCAATCTTCCTATAAGGCTTTGATCTGGTTTGGGGCAAAGTTTTATAAGAGCATCAATAGTGTTAGAAATAACTCTTGAGTCTTCGCTACCTAAATAATTTGATATAACTGGAATCGCCTTATCATTTTTTAACAATCCAAGGCAGGAAATACAGGTTGCTTGAACAATAAAATTTTCTTCTGAAGGAAGATGTTTTGTTAATAATTCAAAAGCCTTGTCAGGTGCACATCTTGTGATAGCCTGCACTGCTTCAACTCTGACATCAAAGTTTGGATCCTGCAGCATTGGAATAAGATTTGGAACAGCTTCTGAAAGTTCTATTTTTCTTATAGCGTTAGCTGCATTTCTTCTAACATCAGAATCTTCATCTTTTAATGCTTTTGATAAGACTTTTATGAATTTAGGGTCATTTATTTCTCCAATGGCGTAAGCTGCAGAAGCACGATACCATTTATCATTAGACTGAAGCATTTCGGTAAGTGCGTCAGATGCATAGAAATCTCCATATTTCCAGATGGCTTTTGCAACATTGGCTCTAACTCTGTTATTTGGGTCTTCAAGATAGGGTTGAATTATACCTACAATAGAACCAGATTTTATGCCTTCTATAGCTTCAATCGCATTGGCTCTAACTCTTGGGTCTTCATCTCTTAGAGCACTCTGAAATACTGGCATGAGTTTATCGCTTGCCATCATTCCTAGAGCCATAATAACCGAAGCTCTAATTCTGGCATTTTTTTCTTGCTGATATAGTCTTTTTAGTAAAGAAATGGAAATCCAATTCTTAATTTTACCTAGAGCTATAATTGCCCCAATGATAGAATCTTCTTCTAAGAATATTTGAGTTTCTTCTTCGATAGAATTTTGATTATTGGAGTTTAAATTTGAATCAATATAGTTGTTTAATGCATTCATTAAAATGTCAAATGCTTCAGGATTTTCCATCATACCTAGAGCACGCGCAGCATTGAAACGAACTTCCTGGTTTGAATCTTTTAGAGCTTCAATTAGCAATTTGGCTGATTTGCTAGAATCAATATTACCAAGTGCTAATGCCATAAAGTCTTGCATATTGTCACTTTCATAGGTTTCCAAAAGAAAATCTGTTGCTTTTTCACCTTTGAACTTTGACATTGCTATTGCAGATTCACGACGTTGATTATAATCACCAGCAAGAAAGTTATGAATAAGCTTTGCTAAGAGAGGTTTTAAACTGTTTACTATTTGTTTGTTTTCTTTCATTTTAATGACCCTTTTCAACTATCTGCGTAATGATAACAAAAAATTAATTAAATATAAAGTTAATCATTGTAAATATTTAAATGAATTGTGATATACTATTTTTGAGACTAAAGATAAAAGACCAAAAATGGAGATAAAAGAATAATTAGTTTTTATTGTAGTTGGTATTTAAGGCTATGCCTTTTTGTTTTTATTGTTATTTGAAAGTCTATATAGTAACGAATATTATAAAAAAGCTTTTCTTTCAAACTTACGATGAGACAATAACTACTATAAAAATTATATTTAATGAAAACTCCATTTTTTCTTAAATCTTATATCTTATATCTTAAATCTTATATCTTATATCTTGCAACTTGCAACTTGCAACTTATAACTTAGAACTTAGAACTTGTATCTTATAACTTATAACTAAAAAAATGGCTGACGAAAAAAGTTTATACAAATTATTAAAATATACATTTGACCAGAATGCTTCAGACTTACATCTAAAGGTTGGTAAAACGGCTTCAATTCGCGTTGATGGTCATATTACTCCTGTAGAAGGCTATAAATTCACTAAGAATGATTTTAAAAAGATTATTGAAGCATTATTAAATTCAGAACAAGAAGAACAATTTCGCAAAAATCATGAGCTAGATTTCTCTTATACCCTAGAAGGGGTTTGCCGTTTCAGAGTAAATCTTTATAATGATTTAAACGGTTATGGAGCAGTTTTTAGAGTTATTCCATACAGGGTTATGGATTTTGATGAAATTGGTCTTCCTCAATCTGCAAGAGCTCTAATAGAACAACCAAACGGTTTAATTTTAATTACAGGTCCTACTGGAGCTGGTAAAACTTCAACTCTAGCAAGTTATTTAAGCTATGTAAATAAAAATGCTAGTCGCCATATTGTTACTTTGGAAGATCCTATTGAATATCAGTTTGAAGATGATAAGTCTTTCTTCAACCAGCGCCAAATAGGTGCTGACTGTAAAAGCTTTTATGATGGTCTGCTGACAGTGTTGCGCCAAGACCCTGATATAGTCGTTGTCGGAGAAATGCGTGACCCAGAAACTATTTCTCTCACACTTAATGCAGCAGAAACAGGCAAATTAGTAATTGCTACATTACACACCAATTCGGCAGTTAGCACTGCAGAACGTATTGTTAACGTATTCCCTGAAAGTAGACATAATCAGATTCTGTTGCAATTATCTATGGTCTTAAGAGGGGTTGTTTCTCAGACATTATTAAGAAAAATAAATGGTGGTCGTGTAGCTGCCTTTGAAATTCTTTTGAATACTTCTGCTGTAAGAAGTTTGATTGCAGAAGGGAAAATACATATGCTTCCTTCTTATCTTGAAACTGGTGCTGAGTCTGGGATGAGGACAATGGAAATGTCTTTGGCTCAGCTTGTTAAAGACAAAATTGTTTCCCAGGAAGAAGCTTTTGCTGCGGCTCCAAATCTAGCTTCTTTACGTAAAATATTAGGTATTAAGTAGTAAGAGTTAATATGACAATGTTAAAAATACATAGATATTTTGAAACTGCTATAGAACGCCACGCTTCTGATTTGCATTTAAAAGCTGGTTCTCCGCCGATTATCAGAGTAGGTGGTCGTTTAGTATCCCTTGCTGAAGAACCTTTAGCTTTCCAGGAAATGCCAAACTTGTTTTTGCCATTGATGGATTTAAAGAATCAGAATGATTTAAAGCAAAAAGGCGAAGCTAATTTTATGACTCAGTATAAGAGTCGATGGCGTGCAAGGTCTTGTATTTTTACTCAGAGAGGCTGTTTGTCTGGGGCTTTTAGATTTATTCCTCAAGCTGTGCCTTCAATTGAAAGCTTGGGTTTACCCCCAATTCTTAAAGAAATTGCTCAAATGCCTAGAGGACTCTTTCTGGTTACAGGACCTGCTAATTCGGGTAAGACTCATACTCTAGCCGCTATAATTAACGAAATAAATAAGTTTTCTGCAAGACATGTGATTACAATTGAAGACCCCATAGAATTCGTTCATAAAGAAAGGCGTTCCATTTTTACCCAAAGAGAGATTGGTGTTACTACCAATAATTATTCAACTGCTTTAATGAACGCTTTAAGAGAAGACCCAGATGTTATTCTTGTTGGGGAAATGCGTGATGTGGATACCATTGAAATGGTTTTAACTGCTGCTGAAACCGGGCATCTCGTTTTCTCGACATTGCATACTGTTGGGGCAGTGCAGACTATTGATAGAATAGTTAATATGTTCCCAGGGCATAGACACGAAGAAATCAGAACCCAGATTTCTATGTCATTAATAGGAATAATATCACAGATTCTTTTACCTAGCTTACATAAAAGAGAACGTGTAATGGCTCATGAATTGATGATAATGAATTCTGCTATGCGTAATCAGATTAGAGAAAAGAAAACTAATCAGTTGAAGTCCGCATTAATGCTGGCTCGTAAAGATGGTTGTAAAACATTAAGAGATTCTTTGTCGGAAATCATTAGAGATGAACGTGTTGATCCTAAGCTTATTACCAATATAATGAGAGAAATAATAGAATGAAGCAAAAACAAGACGAAATAGAAACCTTTAGATACATAAAAGCCGCAAGAAGGCTTATGAAGCCAATAACTAACAAATTGGAATCATTGGCTAGAAATAAAGACATTTCTGATGAATTAAGATTTGAAGCTTTGATTGGCTTAGGCAAAATAGGTGATCCAGAATCACTGCCTACTTTAATGCAGCTTTTTAATGAATATCCAGAATGTTTAGAACCAATATCGGCTTTAGGTTTCTATAAAAGTAGCACACCTGTTTCTAAATTAATAGAAAGACTTCAAAATCCTGATTCCCTATATAAAGAAGAAATAGTCAGAGTTTTAGGTGAAATTGGAGACCCAATGGCAACTAAAATTCTTATGGAACTTTTGCACGACGAAGATAGAATGGTTCGTTATTATTCTGCAAGAGCTTTATATAAAATGGGTGGACGAGATGTTGTTCAAGCACTTTGTAGCTTGCTCAACGACCCGGATGAATGGATTGTTATCAATGTTTTGGATATTCTTTCCAAAATGAAAGACCCTGAAGCTATTCCGGCACTAGTAGGTCAGTTTGAAGTAATCAGAGATTCCAGATTAAAAGCTATTATTATCTCTTCTCTTTCAACTTTCGCAGAAGGAAAGCTTTTAAAGACATTTGAAAGCGGCTTAGATTCATTTGACCCAAGAATTCAGGCAAATTCCGTTGAAGCTATTTCAATGTTGAAAATTCCTGGTCCAGAAATTAAAAGAAAACTAAAACGCTTTTATGGTCATCCAAACAACAGGGTTAGAGCTAATATGTGCATAGCTTTGGCCAAAGCTGACCCTAAAGCTGTTTTTGAAGAAATTGGCAATATGATGGTTAGCCAAGACGCCTCCACTAGACGCTCTGCAGCTTATGTTCTAGCTAGAATTGATTGTGAAAAGCGTAATGATTATATTCATACTTTATTAGAAGATGAAAACTATGGTGTTAGAAAAATGGCTCTTAAAGCTGCTATGATGCTAGAAGGCAGCGTTGGAGTCGAAGAAATAAAACCTTTGTTAGAAGATGAAAATCAATGGGTTCGTCGCGAAGTTGTTGAATGCTCCATAAGAATGGAAGACTTCCCCAATGATTTAATAATCAAGAGCTTTAAAAAAGAAGATTGCCCACCTGTATTAGAAGTTTTGTTAAAGTATATCATTGATAGAAACCTTTATGAAACTGTTCCGATGATATATGAACGAATTAAAAAAGAGCCTGATGAAGAAATGCCATGGCTTATTGCTGCTTTAGGTCATCTTGGTGCTGTGAATGAGCTAAATCAGGTTAAGAAATTCTTAGGTGCTGTTAGACCCAGTGTTTTTGTAGAATATAACGAAGCTTTGCTGCTCAACGGTGATTTGAAGGTTTTCGATATTATTTCCGGAAATCTAGATGAAAAGAAACGTGAGTATGAATTGATTTCTTGGGCAAATATAGCTGGTTGTATAGGAACTTTCATTCAAAATACAGATGGTTATTCAAGAGTTTTACTTGAATCATTGGGTAGAGAAGTAAAAGTCGATATGGGTGAAATAAATGTCGATTCTTCTGCTGTTCCTAATGACAACATCGAAAATATTTTGGAAGAAGCTAAAAAGTCTTTCCAATCAAAAGATTATTTGAGGGCAAGTCAACATTGTGAAAAAGTGATTGAAGCAAGACCCCACAATCTGGAAGCCCGTTATTTATTAGCAAATTGTTCTTATTATTTAGGCGACACAAATAAGGCTAGTGATTTGTTGGAAAAGATTCTTGTTGCTAAGCCATCACATATTGAAGCTGGAATCTTATTAGGTCAGATATATTTTAGACGAAAAGATTGGAAGTCTTTAGCTGATTGCTATAACAAACTGAAAGATTATATACAAAGTGACGATAAAAAGAATATTATTAGGGTATTTGGAGCATTAGGTCTCGCTTATTTCAATCTTAAAAGGTATCAAGAAGCTATTGATTCATTGAATACAGGTTTAAAAGCCAATCCAAGAGATTTGTCTTCTTCTTATCACTTGGCTTTGTGCTATTATTCTGTTGGAGATACTGAACGTTCAAGACAGGTTCTTGAATCTTTGAGAAAAACTTTGCCACCAGATAGCCAAGTATTAAAAAATGTTTTAGAATTATTACAACGAATTTAAATTGAATAAATTTAAGAGGTAAAAATGTCTGATTTATTAAAAATATGGGACTTATTAAAGGAAAAAGGTGTATCAGATATTCATCTGTTCCCTGATCAGCAGGTTTATTATCGAGTAAATGGTGTTCTTGATAAGTTGACTACAGTTGTTACTGAAGACCAAATTAAGAAAATCATTTTGTCTACAAGTACTCCTAAAGCTAGGGAAATACTTGGTTATCAACGTCAGGTTACTTATGCTGAAAATGTTGATGGAATAGGCCGATTAAGATTCTCTGCCTTTTTTGAAAGAGGTCGTTTTGCTGTTTCTTTACGCGTTATAAGTGATAGATTTTTTGAATTAGATGACCTTGGTATAAACGATCTAGCAAAAAAGATTTTTTCTCAGCATTCTGGTTTAATATTGGTTGGAAGCCCGTCTTGTGAAGGAAAATCTTCTACAATAGCTTCTATTCTTAATTATATGAATCAGAACTATGAAAGAAATATTTATACCATAGAAAACCCTGTTGAATTCGTTTATAAAGATGAAAAAGCGGCTTTTATTCAACGCAGTATACCTGTAGATGTTTCTGATTTTTATAATGGTTTGCTAGAAGCTTACCGTGTAGATCCAGATGTAGTTGTAACAGATTCTATTTCATACACAGACACTGTTAATCAAGCTTTAAATCTTTGTGAATCTGGGTGTACAGTAATTGCAGCAACTGATGGTGGAGATTCTTTGCAGATTATTGAACGTTTAATTAGTATGAGACCACCAGAAGAACGTGACAATGTTAGACAGCGCCTTTCCGCTCATCTAAAAATGATAATAAGTCAAAGACTTGTTCCTCTAAATGACAATATTAGTCGTAAAGCTATTTTTGATATTCTTATAAATACTGTTCAAATGAAGAATTTGATTAAGAATAACAATATGAGTTTGTTTAGATCGATTCAAGCTCAAAACGAAGCCGCTGGTATGAGAACTTTTGATAATCAGCTTAAAAATCTTTTAAGAAAACATATGATTACCCAAAAGACTGCTTTGGAATTTGCTATTGATAAAACCAATATAAATGTAATTTAAGAGGTTGAGCCATGTTTATTAAAAATTTAATAGAAAAAGTTTTGGAATCCGGTGGAAATGAATTGCATATGAAAATAGGTTCTAAACCTCTTATGCGTGGTAAAGACAATGCTTTAAAACAAATGGATTTTCCGGCATTGATAGAAAAAGATATGAAGGATTTGGTCGGAGAACTTCTTACAAAAGAAGAAATAGTGAAATTTGAAAAAAGAGGTATTTTCGAAACAAATTGTTTTGGCAAACCTCCTTGTAATTTTAGATTATCACTGTTCCATTCTCAGCAGAAACCAATAGCATATATAAAAATCATCAACGGAAATATTCCAACTCTTTCCGAAATAGGTTTTCCAGAACATGTTGCTAATTTATTAAGTGCTGCAAAAGGCTTGTTTATTCTTTCTGGTCCAGCCCGTTCAGGAATATCAACCTCAATGGCTGCACTTGTTCAACATATGAATGTGAATTTCCGTCGACATATTCTTGTTATAGAAGACCCAATAGAATTCTATTATCAGCCTGCAGAATGTATTATTTCGCAGCGACAGTTCTCTAAAGATATTTATAAAATAGAACAAGGTATTAATTTCGCAAAAAGAATGGATGTCGATACCCTTGTTATTGGCGACTTAAAAAGGGATATTCCTTTCAAAAATATAATTGAATATGTTGCTGGTGGTCATTTAGTTTTTCTCTGTATGGCAAATCTTGGAATTACAAGCACTTTAGAAAAACTAGTTTATTCTTTTTCTGAAGATTACAGGGAATATGTTAATCAGGTTCTTGCAGAAAACCTGCTTGGTATCTGTTCTCAAGCATTAATTCCTGGCACTAATGGAAGGAAAGTTGCCGTTCACGAAATATTGATTCCTAATAAAAACTCTTCTGGTATTATCGCATTAGGCAAATATTCTCAAATTAAGAATAATATTAGCACTGCTGGCGGTGGAAGTATTTTGTTTGATACAGAAAAAGGTGTGCCAGGCTCTGTTGCTGATAAATTAGCTAAAGGCTTGATTGATAAAGCTTCTGCTGATGCATTTATTGAATATTACAAGAGCAGTATGGCATGATTTGGAATTAGGAATTAGGAGTGAGGAATTGAAAGTTGAGAGTGATAAGTGGTAAGTGATGAGTGATGGGTTCTAAAGCTTCTCCTTGAGGGGAAGTGGTCTGCATTTGCAGACAGAAAGGGTGACCTAACCAGAGTTTACCATAGTTCTATGGTATATATACGCTGTTGCAAAACGGGGTTTTATTCTGGTTAAGTCACCACCCCGGCTTGCTTTGCAAGCCACCCTTCCTCAATGAGGGGCTTTAGGGAGGGTGACCTAACCAGAGTAATCTATTGTTCTTAGGCACACCCTCCGCGAGGTGTTATTATAATAATGTGAAACCAGATACTGAGCAAATAGAAAATTCTGTTGGCAATAAGAAAAGAATCCATCAAATAACTTTGATTGCTATTTTGGTTTCTTGTGCTGCAGGTTTACAAATGCTTGAATCCCCTTTACCAAGATTTTTGCCCTGGCTAAAAATTGGATTAGCAAATGTAATAACTTTATATGCAATAATTCGTATTAATTCTTTAACTGGTATTTTTATTGCTGCTTTGCGAACTTGCTTAGCAGCTTTTATTTTAGGAAGCTTTCTGTCCCCAATTCATATTATTTCTTTTTCTGGTGCTGTAATGGCGGCAATAGTTATGGCAATTATTGTTCATTTTTTGCCAAAATCTTCTGTTTGTATTGTCAGCATATTTGGAGCAATTGCCAGTAATATTTCACAACTTTTGGCTGTTCAAATTATTTTTGCTTCAAATTTATCTTTCTTGTTACATATTGCAATGATAATCTGGATAGGGGTTCCAGCAGGTTTAATTGTTGGAAAAATAACTTACGAATTACTAAGGCGAACCTAGACTTTAGGTAAGTGGAAAGCTGAAAGTGATTAGTGGTAAGTGATAAGTGATGAGTGATAGGTTCTAAAGCTTCTCCCTTGAGGGATTGTCATACAAAGCTGCTTAAATTAACAAATACTTCTCAGGCAAGTATAATTAATAGTTTTTAAGAATAAAATTGTGTATTTAATAACTTTAATTTATAATTATTATTAAGTAACCAATAGGGAAAGCAGGGCAAACGCAAACTTTTTTAGCTAATAATCATTAGTTTTGAAGTAGCGTCCT
>CAMJNS010000083.1 GCA_946407375.1 uncultured bacterium | reverse complement strand
TTATGATAGGTGTGATTGGTTTTATAGGTATTATTGTTGAAAATAAGAACAAAAAAGGAGCCAAAATGTATTACTTAAACTTTTCAAACAAAACTACTTCTAATTCTTATTGTATTCGGGAAGAAACTGCTGACTACAAAGCGAACCGTCAGTATAAAGACAGTCTATTTCGTTTCATCTTTGGCAGAGAAGAGAACAAGCAAAACCTTCTTGATCTCTATAATGCCCTGAACAATTCAGACTACAAAAATATAGATGATTTACAGATTAATACTTTGGATAACGTCATCTATATGAGTATGAAAAATGATGTTTCCTTTATGCTGGATAGTCAGATGGTATTATTAGAGCACCAGAGTAATTTTAATCCTAATATGCCGTTACGTGGATTCCTCTATTTTGCCAAACTTTATGAATCATTAATTGCTATAAAGTTGAACAGAAAAACAATATACTGGCCAAAGCTAGTAAAAATACCGACTCCGCATTTTATAGTCCTTTACAATGGTGAAGACAAAGAAATAGGTGACTGTATCACTCTTAAACTTTCAGATGCTTTTGAATATCCAGATAAAACAAAGAGTTATGAATGGACTGCAAAAATGATTAACGTAAACTATGGCAGAAATAAGGAATTATTGCTAAAATGTAAGAAGCTAAGAGAATATTCTTACTTTGTTGATACTGTCAGAAAATTTTCTAAAAAATTTGAGTTTTCTACAGCCGTTGATAAAGCAATAGACAAATGTATCAAAGAAGAGGTTCTTATCAACATTTTACAGAAGTTTCGTGCGGAGGTTAAATCCATGCTATTGACAGAATTTGATGAAGAACGCGAATGGAAGCTTATTGCTGAAGGGTTTGAAGAAATCGGCTATGAAAAAGGCATAGAAGAAGGTATAGAAAAAGGCAAAGAAGAAGAAAAGAAGAATATAATAAAAAATATGCTTTCTAATGGATTCACAAAAGAAACGATTATAAAATCAACTGGAATCACAGAAGAAGATTTCAATAAAATTATAGTTTCTTGAAGATAGCGTAGAGGTTAAATCTATGCTTTGACAAAATTTTAAACGATTCTTAGAGGCTAATACTTTATGGTATTTACAGTTCTTCTTAAAATGTGATACACATTTTATATTGTTATTTAAATTGACATTAAATTTTCCTCCTAACGTGTATTTTTTATGACTGGCAGGTCAAATTTAAATTATACAGGTTAGGAGGTTCTATTTTTAGCTCTACGATAAAGTTCTCACCAAGGTTTGCTGAGCAAATCTATAATATCTTTTCGGGCAAGAATCTTATTACACTTTTCCCAATTGTTTTTAGTGGGATCGGTATCATCGTTGTACTTTATATCGAAAGCATTTTTTGCTTTTTCACGTTCGGCAATATAGATGTCTATGTGCTTTTCTAATTCTTCAACATTGTCTATCCAACCATCTTCAATGGTATCTGGCAAAGAACCGAAAATATCATAAGTATCCTTCATTCTCTTCGATAAAGCTTTATAAATAGTTTCATCTTGGGTTTCGCTGTAAACTAAGTTAAGCATATCTATAGATTTTCGTTTCTGTCCAAAGCGCTTTATTCTGCCTAGTCTTTGCTCCAGTTTTGAAGGGTTCCAGGGTAAATCTATATTTATCAAAGTTCCTAGAGTTTGCAGATTCAAACCTTCACAAGCGGCATCAGTAGCAATAACAAGTCTGAGCTCTTTGTGCTTGACTGCGGCTTTTATGTTTTCCCTATCGATACTTGTAAATTTGCCGTTGCAATATATGCCGCTTTTACCAAATCCTGCATATACAGCAATTTTTTCTTCTGGAAGTTTCTTTGATAGATTTTCTGCTATCCATAACACTGTGTCATAATATTGACTGAACACAATACAGCCATGCTCTAACCATGTTTTATTATCTGTTTTGAATTCTGTAAGAAACCATTTTACCGTAGAAAGCTTAGGGTCTATTGCTTCTGGACGTGATAATTGATACTTTATTTCATTTAAGCAGTCGGCTTCTTCTGAAGACAAGCTTTCAAGAGGGTTAGCATCTTCTAGTATTATTTCTTCTGTAGTAGTTTCGTCATCAGTATTTTGAATAGCTTTATTCAAGAGTTTTTCTGCTGTTTTTAACCCTGAAAAGAAAGAAGAACAAATTCTTTGAAGAATTATTGTCTTCATAAAACCTGTTACTTTACTGCGTTTCTGTAACAGTCTGCAAAATTCCACAGCCTTTTCATAAGCCGCTTGGAAAGGAGGATTTGTAGACAAGCCATTTTCTACAAAATGTGATTTATATTTTTCTTCTCTGCCATCAAGAGGGTGAACTTTAACAGCAATTTTGTCTAACAAGCCTTTGTTCTCAAGGTCTTTTCGCTTTCTTAAAACAATATGCCTTATAAATGGGTTATATTTTTTGAAATAGTCTGAATCTAAACAATCATCAAAGCTAAAAGTTTTTGTTGTTGAAGCAAGTTCCTCAAATTCTCTATATGACTCAAATTTATCAGGTTCTATTTCGTTTTCATCTCTAATTTCTCTAACAACAAAATTTTCATTTTCTGGTGGAAGCGGATTCTTCAGCCATTGCCATGCCTCTTGAGCACTATCCATAGTTTTATTGCCTTTTATTACTTCTTTTGCCTCTTCCACATTACGCCAAAGAGAATTGGTATCACCCAAGACAAAAGAAGCAGAATTTGAAAGCACTTTCATTAAATCCCAAAGTTCTTCAACATCTGTTTGAATCGGTGTAGCAGTGCCTAAGATAAGATGCTTACATTTCTTAGAGATTTCCATCATAAATTTTAAAAGATTGTTTTGTACTCGTTTAGATTGGGTTTTAGACTGTGAGCCCCTTGCTTTATGGGCTTCATCAAGAATAACCATACCGTAATTTACTCTAAGCATTTCGTCTGCTTCATTTGAAAACTTGCCTTTTTGGTAATGATGCATTACAAGGCCAGTTGATACAATACCTATTGAACATGGACAATGCCTTATCTGTGTGTAATCGCCTTTTGAAGAAATATAATGCCCCTTGTTGTCTATCCAACCTTTTTTATTTGTTACCCAAACTGCCGATGGAATGCCGAGTTTGTCTAACATTTCAGCCTGCCATTGAAAAATCAGAGTGGAGGGTGCCAGTATTAATACTGCTCCATCACCTAAAACCGCTGAAATCATTCCGCTGCAAGCCATAGAAAGGGTTTTACCTAACCCAACTTCATCGGCTAACAAAAGTCTTGATTTTTTATATATTTTTCTATGTTCAAGAAAATGACTAACGAAGCTTTTCTGCCAAGGAGAAAGCTTATCACCATTTTTATAGATTGGTGCCTCATTAAAAACTGCACCAGCTTGCTCTTCTTTGTTTGTTATTTTTCCATACTTTTCCAGAGGTATTTCTTCGCTTTTTGCAACACGCTCTATATGCTCTATTACAGCCTGTGGTAGTGGAATTCCTTCTTCCCATAAATCGTCAAATTCTTCTTCTACCCAATTCGCAGAATCAGGGTCATCGTCTAACCAGACAATTTCGTAATTATTTGCAAAAGCATTTCTAGTTTCGTTAACTGAACCAACAAAAGATTTTCTTGAGCCATCAGGATATTGAATCATTCCAGCTTTGCCATGCAAAAAGAGTTTTTCTCGCTGAATTACTCTTATTTGAATGTTTTTGGCCTTTAAAAGCTCACTAAATTTTAAGTAGGCTTCTCTATGCAAAACCACGTCTGAAATAGTTGTTTCTTCGTTCCAGCGTTCTGTAAGAGATGATTCTAATGCTTTTGCTATTTTTACATCATTCTCGTCTAAATCTGAATTACAGATTATTTTGACTTCTGGAATATTTGCTACTTCTTCACCTATAAGCTCAAATATTGAGCTTCTGAAATAGCCTGCAATACGCTTATAGATTGTTGCACCTTTAAGTCTAGGTGCAAGCAAGCCTTTAACTAGATTGTCTTTTCTGGATGAATAGCGGCTTAGAGTCATAATTTGTTTTCCCAATTATCGCAAAATCCATAATAACTCATTGCTACAAATGGAATTTTCTTTTGCAAAGTGATTAAATCATTTTTTAAGCTTAGAAATTCTTCATTTTTTAATAGTCTCTTCATTACAAGTATGTAACCAAATAAATGAGAATTATCTAAACTGCCATCATTCATTTTTCTTAATAATTTCTTTTCTTTACTATTTAAAGAAGGTTTTCTTACAAATAGTCTGTTAAATAAGCGACTACCATGAGCACAAAAATTACGTAAAATAGTTAATCCATGTAAGTATTCTTTTAAAATCATTAAACCATCATTCATATTTAGACCGTATAACTTTGCTATACTTACTTTTAAACTTTCTTCTGAAATATTATACAAAATTGAAATATCGGAAAAGGTTAATAAATCCACTATTATCCATATTGGCATAGGTTTCTTTAATTCTTCTTCATAATGTTTTATAAAAGCTTCATGAGCTATTCTTTTAGTCTTTTGTTCATTAATAGTAGCTATTAACTTTAGATATTCTTTTAAATCTGTAAAATTAGCACTTGATAAATACCCTGTTCCTCCATATTTTTCAGAAAATTTGTAAGCATATATTGATTTTATTGAAACTTCTATTATTTCGAGATATTTTGCTAGTATGTTTCTAATATTTCTGTCAAAATTATAAATATCTATTATGTTTTGAAAAGTTGTTCCAGGATAAAAAACATCGTGATTTCTTAAGGTTAAAGAATAACCACTTATACGATAATAATTATTCTTTAAAAGGAAATCCTTAGCATAATCTTTGTTTCCAATCATTAAACCACGTTTTTCTAATATTTCTATTTGCTCATCGATATTTTTAAATATTCCTTCGCTCATCATTACTCCTAAAACAGAAAGCCCTCAAGTGTGCATACGGTTACCCGTGGAGGCCTGAGGGAATTGTTACTTTTAATAATAACAATAATTCTCTTAATAGTCAATTCACTCATTTTTTTGAAATTAGGCAAGACCCCTTCAGGCAAGCTTCGCTCGCCAGCTCCCCCAGCCGTTTTTCAAACTTTGGGGGAGCGTCTTTATTAGAACTTTTGGGTCTTGATTGCTTCGGCGAGGAGATCAGCGTAATTGGCTTCGACATCTACCTTGTAATTCTTTGCTGGTTTAACAAGCTTTCGCTTATCTGCTAAGAATTGAAGTATTTTTATAATTAGATTTCTATTAGAGAAGTATTTTTCATGAGTCAGATTTTCAGAAAGATGTTCCAAAACTGTGTTGATTTCGTCTCCTTCTTTTTG
This sequence comes from uncultured bacterium, assembly GCA_946407375.1. GTDB lineage: Bacteria > Muiribacteriota > Ozemobacteria > Ozemobacterales > Ozemobacteraceae > RUG334. Next base: position 7,752 of record CAMJNS010000083.1, on the reverse strand, counting down.
TTCTGAAGCTTCATAAATAGCATAAAGAATAAGTCTTAACATAGTGTTAGAGAGTTCAGCATCACCAGACATTTTCTGACCTTTTAATTCAAGTCCTAGAGCAAGTCTTGTGGAATTAGCCTTAGAAGTCGGACTTAATACATTGCTGAAATTCATTACTTTGTAAGCCTTGGCAAAATTCTGGTAATTATCCAAAGTTTTGTAGCCTCTTGATTCCATTTCAGCCATCTTAAAGTAATAGCGTTCAATTGGAGCAAATTTCATCCATTCTTCTGATTCAAAACCTACAGGAACCAAGTATTTAACAGCTAGTTGAACAGAAAAATCTATGAGTTCATCAACAAAGGTTTTACGCCCTTCAACCCTTGGAGCCTCCGCTTCTGTTACCATATCTTTACCGTCAATATTGGAATATTTTGTTAAAACCTTTAATGCTGCTGCATAGCCTGCCATTTGCAAATCAGCATCGTTATAAAGTGCTTCAGCACCTTGACTTTGAACTTCTTTATCTAAGCCAGCCATACTTTTAATCTGTCGTTCTACTTCTTTTTCTAGTTCTTCGGCTAACTCATCTCTGAATATTGGTTCTTCTTCGGTTCTTTTACGCAAAACAAGAATAATTGTGCCTTTTACGTTAGCCCCCTGTCTAAGAGCTGAGTCTGTTTCTGTAACCACATACCAAGCTGCAGTTACCCTCAAACCAGAAGCCCATATTATGTTAGCCATTTCAGCCCAGATTGAACCGCTTTGGTGTGTAAACATAAGTATTTGAATACCATTGTCTGGCATGTGGTCTTTCATAGCTTTATAAGCAGTTATCATTTCACGTTTGAATTCATCGCCTTCGCCTTTAATGGCAAGAGCTCTGCGACTATCCCAAACCCAGTCAGCAAATTCTTTTGGTGGATTCTTTCTAAGCCAAGCGATAAAGAATTCTAGTATTTCTTCGTATTTTACAGCATCGCCATAAGGTGGATCTGTGACATAAATATCGTTGTCGGTCGTAATTTCTTTTGCTGTATGGTTGTTTATAACAAAACAGCTATTTAATGGATAATTTTTATAATCTTGTTCTAAAAAAGAAAGCGAATAAACACAACCTCTACACCCATAATTAAATAAAGTATTAAAGGTTTGATTATAAAAAACATTTTTCGTTATACCTCCTCCACCGCCACTATTATCCCAAATACTACATTTGCAATTCACATTCAATAATTGAAATAAAGCAAAAAGATTAGGTGTATTTGAAAGCTTTTTAACCAAACCATTTAACAATAGCTGCCTAGGATTGAACAAATGATGCCAGTGTGTCCAGCCTTTTTCTTTATATAGTCTTTCTGTTTCATCACCCTTTTCTATCACCATATCAGGAATTATGCCTTCTTTTTGCCATTCTATTAGATGCTCTGCAACGTAATTATTTACTTTTTCTTCACGCTTCAAATCGTCTTGTGTAACTGAACGAAATTCATAATCATAAAGATTTGAATTTTCTCTTTGTTTCATCCATTGAACACAGTATAGGCGTTCTTGATAAATATCATTTGATTTATGTAAAAAATCGGTTTTATCCCATAACCTTAATTTGTTGTGCCTTGCTCCATTTTCATCTTTATAATCGCCTCTAATAGTGTTTATACTTACTCTATAAGTGTTGTTACCATCTGGACTATGAACAAGATAACCATTTTGAACAGTTCCTTGTTCATATTGTTCTAATTCCTTGCTTGACCTCGCATAATAGATTTCAATATCATACTTTTTTAAATTGAAATCAGGAATAAGTTTTAAATAAACATTATAACCTTTACTTACTATAAATGTAGGTAATAATGGTACTTGCCAACCACTTTCTGGACAAGTTACTTCTGTACAATATAAAAATACTTTTGCCTGCCAACCGTTACCATCTTCTTCTACACCCAAAGAATGTATTTCTGAAATTAAATTTTCTGCTAATTCTTCTTTTAAACCCACTATTTTTTTACTTTCTGTTTTCTTTGCACCAACTATGTTAAAAGCACCCCAAGTAAGCATACAAGCAATGGGATTAAGGTCTGAAGCATAAACATTACAACCTAATCTAGCAGCTTCAAATGGAATTTGACCACTTCCACAGAAAGTATCTGCTACTTTGGGGTTATGACCAAATCTAGCAATACCTAGTTCCTTTATTAATTCAGGGAAAGAATAAGCTTCTGTACCCAAATGAGAGTTTACCCTACGCCAAATATGGCTATAAAGCTTGCTTTCTTCTGTTTGTTCTGGTCTCAATGCTTTTTTATCAGAAATATTTTCTCTGTGAGTTTCGTAAGGCAAAGCCCTACCTTGGGCGTCATACTTTTCTTCTGAGCTTAAGTTATCAGCCCAATTCAAAGTTAATGCTATTTCTTTTATTTCACTTGATCTTTTGTTCTTGATTTCAAAGGTATAATCATTAATATTGAAAGGTGTTTTTGAAGGAAGATTAATATTAATATCTCTATTAAAAATGCAGTTAGAAGGAATTTTCTCAATGGCTTTAAAGTATTTTTCGGTGCTAAGATTTGAAACTTTGCTTGCAACTACTTCTGGCTTTATTTCACCAAGTCTTATAGCCACAGAAGAATTTGCCATACCCATTAATAGTTCAAAAATTTCTAAATCCTTAGCTTCATTGCCTTCATGATAAGGTAAAAGAGTCCCAAGAATACAAGCTTTATTAAGAATTAAAGGCTTTCGACCTTTCCAATAAGCACCTAAAGCTGTTAGAGTTTTACCATGAACAGCCATTTGTTCTTTGTAGCTTTCGGCTGATATTTTCTGCACAGGCAGTAGGTGTTCTATGAGGGATGGGGTGTCTTTGAGGGAATATGGAGCTAGCATATTGTTTGCAATCCTTTCGTAAGTTTGAAATATTTTTTAGAGGTAAGAGCCTTTAGGGAAGACCCCTTCAGCTTCACTTCGTTCAGCAGCTCCCCAACCTGCGTGGGGGAGCATCATAAAGCGACGAAAGGGGTCTTTGGTCTAAAACAATGTTGGCTGAGAATTATCCTCCTTCGATTTAAGGCGTTTGCTTTTGGGAATCTTCTTTGGAGGCATCTTGATGTTTTCGCCATCAGACAAGCAACAATACAAAGCTTTTCGCCAGCCTCTATTACGGTCTTCTGTTTTTCCCGCTTCTGCAGCAGTCTTAGAGTATAGCCACCATCTTTCTTCAGGTCTCAAAGAGAGCCACCTTTGAACAATTACAAAACATTCATCAGGTGTAGCATGTTCAGCAGCCCAAGCCAACACACAAAGCTCTTTTCCTAAGAACTTTTCTAATTTGACTCTGCCTTTGTTCCATTGTCCAGTGCTTTGTTTGTTCTCTTTCAATCTAGTATTGAAGTCGTGTTTAGCTTCATCACGAATTTTTGTCCAAAGCTCTCTTGCAAGAATACATCTACATTCCTTTGTATCTTGCTTTGAAGGGTCTTCTTCATTATCTAAGCCATAATCTTCGTAAATCAGCACAGGCTCACGATTACCAGGAGGCGTTTCGACATAGAAATAGTGCTGCCAAAATCCTACAGGTGCCCCAAAATCTTCTGTTCCCAGCTCGTTTTGAGGTTTCTTGCTCATTCTTGAACAACCTCACCAGCGTTGATTTCCATTCCTATAAGTTCTGAAAACTTTTCTAAGTCAAAACCCTGTTTGCAGATTATTTTCTTGAAAGTGAGAGTAACTATATCGCTAGAAACTAGCTTTCTAGTTTTGTTAATCATATCTTCTATAAATTCAGGAGTTACTCTTATTCCGCCAAACTTCATATTGATTATTTGCGGGTCAGAGCCTAAATAAATATTTAAATCATCAAAAAGCATTTCTTTTTCTTTTGCAAAGTTGAGTGCTTCAAATATCTTAGAAATGTTATCAAGCTTTTTCCCTTTTAACCCCACATAAGTGGCTGGCTTTTCTCTAATTATAGGAACTTCTGAAGACCCTTTTGCAGGGAAAGTAAATGTGTTTTTAGCTTCTAAACCATCACATTCAGCAAAAACATAAACAGATGTCTGGTTATTAGATAGTTTTATCGGTTCAGTATATAGGTTGCCATTACGTGCTTCTGAACCATCTAATGTATATTTTATAGTTCCTTTAGGAACAACAAAAAGCTTTACCAATCTGCTTTCTTTATCAAATTCGTTTCTTATTTTAAGTTTGTTTTCCCAAATTTTAGGGGAACCAGTCATATTCTTACCTGTAGGATCAACAGCTAAAAATTGCACTCTCAAAGCTTTTGTTACTAAAACATTTTCTTTGATTTTTGGACATTTTTCATTTACGTTACCATCTTCACAATAATAGATTATTGCTTTATCACCAGCATTAATGCTTTCAACACCTAATTTGACTTCACCTTGATCGTTAGATTCACTTTCAACATTGACTCTTACTTCAGTTGTTTTGGGTTTAGGTTTCTTGCAGATTGTATTAGAGTAGCTTTCCCAAATTCCTCTCTGACAAGCAATTTGAATAATATTTTCTAAGCCTTTTTGAGGTAGCCAAACCATTCTTGTGTTTATTCGCATTGATTCAACAAGTTCTGTTTTAGGCTTTTCGTCGATGTTCCCGAACAAATATTGTTCTATACGACTTCTTAATGAATCAAAATCTTTTTCTATGTTTGTGTAAAGCTTAATCGGATCTGAGGTCAAAGTTTTAATAATCTGGTTTTCACCGTTAAACTTTTCATTTGGAAGCAAAGTTACATTTAAAGGCTTTGAACCCAAAACATCTTTCTTTTCCGTTTTATCAAATTTTGGGTAAAGAACTTTATCAAAAATGCCCATCAATGTTGAATTAAAGTCTTGTTCTATTTTCTTTGCCTTTTCATCAAATTCACCTTTTTGAGGGTGCTTTGCATCGATTTCTTTTTCAGCTCTTTTTACTGCATACATCTGTTTTGCGGAGTTCTCTAAGTTGGCTATAGAAGACTTGTCGCCAGTAAGAATCAAAACATTGTTCTTATTCTGAATAGATTTGTAAAATTGATTAACAAAGTCGGGGGTAGACTTACCATCAGGATTAACAATCAGCAAAGTTCTAGCAGATTTTGTAGCATCTATAGCTTCATCTAACAAAGGCAAAGGAATAACCTTTTCATAAGCCTCTTTCGAAACAGGCTTATACATTTCTAAAAGTCTTTCTTTTATGATGTCGTCAACCTTATTTTGAGGGGCTTTTTCAGCATAACCTTCAAGCTTCTTGGTCAGGTTTTCCTGCTTATCGTAATAGATTTTTCCTTCTGTTGTCTGGTGTAAATACCAGGATTTTTGAGTTATCTTAGCTAACGCAGGTTTAAAAGAACTAGCTTTGTGGTTTGGATCTATTAAAAACTGTAATATTTCAGATTCAGTAAGACCTTTAACAGAATTAATTGCAGAAGATAAGCTGGAAGTCAAAATTAATGAAGCAATCTGCATTGCATTTGAATTTCCATCATTAAAAGAAACAACTTGAGCATGACCGCTGCCAGTAGAATCCCAAATGTCTTTGGCTATGACTTCGCGCATATTAGAAATGTCAGCAAGCTTTTCTCTTACTTCGCTGATTTCAAAGTTAAAATGCTGAGTTCCGATAAGATAAACATCTTCTTTACTTTCCCAAACAGATTTAAGTAGTCTTGAAGCGAGTTCCATAAGACCACGAGTCTGTTTAAACTTTTCGTTATCCTTAAAAAGAGCAGCAATATTTTTAAAACTAGGGTGGAATGGATAAGTTGCACTAATTTCATTTGCAATAGATTCAGCAGTTCTATCTACAGAATGAGTTTTTGCAGCATCAGAAAGAGCTTTCGCAAAAGCATTAGCTGTTTCATCAATTTCAAAATGGTCAGGAAGAGACTTAAAAAGCCTTTTCCTCAAAATTTCGTATATTTCATTAGATTCAAGATTAACAGGTGTAATACTTACTTCAGCTCTACCAAGTTCCTGCTTAGCATTGTTTAAAGCAGATTTTATTAGATTAGTGCCCGTTTCATAAGCAGCGGATAAGTCAGAAACGACAACGCAGACATTTTTCTTCTTCTGAGCAGCAGTAAGCATATTAGAAAAGGCAGCGGTTATTACGTCAGCAACAGTTCCTGCCCCCAAAGTTTGAGTAGCATAATAATTGAAATAAGGTGGAAGTTCGTCTAGAAGAATAAGAATAGGCTCGTCACCTTGAAAAAGTTCAAGCCAAGCATTTTCATCAGGAGCTTTTGCACCATCTTCCCAAAACTTCTTGAAAAGATTAGGTTTACCTAGCTGGGTAGCAACTATTCCCCAAAAATAATTAGGTGGATTGTTTCTTCCATTAAAAGCGGCTATTTTAGCTGTTTCAAAATCTGAAATATAATTAATATCTTTAATAAGCTCTTCTCTAAGAATCTTATCTTTCGCTAATAAACCAAAACCGACCATAATGTGTGTTTTACCACCACCCATAGCCTGTTTTAAATGGAATATAGAATCGTTGGATTTTCCTGCAAGACGAGCCATACCTTTGGTAAGAAGGTTTCTCATGCCTTCAGTTATGAAAGTCTTATTAAAATGCTCATGAGCATCTGTATTTTGCAGAATCTGGTCTAATTGTTCGATTGAATCACCAACAGTGATTTCTAATGCGTTTGGCTGTAACACACAGGCTTCTTTTACTGCTTTCATCGCTAACCACCTCATTATTTTCGTTGCAGTTTTTATAATATCATACATTGTGACTATTTAACACGAAAAATAATGTACGAAATATAGTAGGTGAATTAAAAACATAAATATATTACGTGGTTATTTTTTACAGCAATTAGTATTCTCATTGTAAAAGGGAAAAACAATGAGAAAATCAGAACGAAAACTGCTCAAAAAAGCATTAAGAGAAGATAGTTTATATTTATTTGGTGAAATTATCGTTGAATTGAGAGAAAAAGAGGACCTCAGCCAGGAAGACCTAGCCTATGACTGTGGAATGGATAGAAGTTTTATGTCTAAAATTGAGACTGGTAAGACAGCTCCCAGTTTATTGACTATAATACGTCTTGCTCAGGGGTTGAATACTAAACCATCGGTCATACTTGCTATGCTTGAAGAAAAGATGCTGAAAGAAAAGGTTGAGATACCTAGAGAAGAGGGATAAAAGAGCCAAAGGCTCTTTTAGAGATTAGAGATAAGAGCAGAAGAGATAAAGGAATTGTTTTAGTTGATGCGGCAAAAGGTGTGAGATAAAGATTGGTAAATTTATTATATTAATTTGTCAATATCACGTTTGCTATAAATTACTTTATGTATTACAACCCTTTCTTTTGTATCATCAACAGAATAAAAAACAGTAAAATTTTCTACAGGCATTCTCCTTATTGTTATTCCATTGTTTAGTTCTTTATAAATAGGAAAACGGTTTGGCATAAAATTCAAATCTTTTATTGATATAAGTATGGTCTTAATTAAATCTTTAGCCGTTAAAGGAGATTCAAGATTGATTTTAATATAGAGATATATTTGTCTAAGTTCTTTTCTAGATATATCAGTAAAAGAAATATTATAAGTCATATTTTAAAATCAGGTTCATATTCGCTTATAACTTCATTTAAAGAGGTTACTTTACCATCAAGCATTTCTTGACAGCTTATTTTTAAATCGTTATCCAATTTTTCTTCCGATATTTCTTCTAAACCTAATGGCTTACTGAATGACGTATCTTTTTTTATTGAAGTCTCTTCTTTGGAGTTATTATCGTTTTCTAATATAGTTA
>CAMJNS010000082.1 GCA_946407375.1 uncultured bacterium | reverse complement strand
TGTGCTTGTCTTTCTTCGGGAAGGGTGATCCAAGCGTTCTCGTAACAGATTTGTATCACGTATGTGGATGTACTGCTTCAGATGGTACTGGTCACGCAGGCCTTGAAAAAGGTGCTCATAAATATGGTTTAACTAATGCTAAATTCTATTATTCAGTAAGCCAAGATTGGTGCAGACAGCAATTAAAAGAAGGTAAGCCAGTACTTTGTCACGTTGCTCACCACTATGTTGTTATGAAGGGTATGGATAGCGCTGGTAACGTAATTCTTAATGACCCTGCCTACAACGGTGTTGAAAGAAATATGAGCTGGTCTGAATTCTCTGTATGGTGGAGTAACTCAGGCTTAGGTCATTCAGCAATGTCATTCTAATTTAATTAGATAAGGTAACAAAAAACCTGATTGTATATGCAATCAGGTTTTTTGTTGTTTAGGGAGAAGGTTGTGTTAAGTTGAAAGGTGAAAACTGAGAAAGTGGTAAGTAGTAGGTAGTAGGTAGTAAGTGATGAGTGGTAGGTGTTAACTGCTAACGCAGGTTTGTGTCATTACGTCATTGCTAGAGGCTGTGCGAAAACTTGAAATTCTCTAAAAAATAATATTTCTTTATATGTTGTCTACACATTGTCATAAACGTATAGCTTTCAGGGCTAAAGCCCATACGCTATACTTTTTATGACAAATGTGTAGACAATTAGCAAATCTAATTAGAATTTAAAAACCTAGTTTTCGCACGGCCTCTCGAAATGACGATTATGACTAGTTTCAGAGTATATATACGTCATCGCAAACCGCAAGTTATATGTCATTACGAGCAGTCGATAGACTGCGTGGTAAACCGTGGCAATCCAGTTAAAATTTAATGCAAAAACCTAGTTGTTAGACTGTCTCTTAAAGGGGAAAAGTCACGAAGTGACAGAGGGGTTTTAGGTTCACAACTTAATTAGGCTTTTATTTACTTACTGCTACTTTCTTTCTGTTGGAGCCAAATTTTCTACTCAAGCTTAACAAGGTTCTGAAACAGGCCATAAATAAACCATATAAACCAAAACCCCAGGTAGCAAAGAAAAGAGTTATTGGCGGATTAACAAAGAATAAAACAGCAACAGCTAAAACTGCAAATATACGCTTTTTACTGGTTTTAGGAGTTTTCTTCATTGCTGGATATTCAATTTTACTAATCATTAATAGAGCAGTTACAACAACAATAAATGGAACTGCATACTGTGGTATTGCCATAAAACTGAAATACTGTAATTCAAAAATAACCATAGTTGCTAGAATTCCAGCTCCACCAGGTATTGGCATTCCTTCAAAGGCATCTTTATGTGAATGTGGAGTAACATTGAATCTTGCTAGTCTTAATGCTCCACACAATACAAATAAAACAGTAACTAGCATACCTATAATACTGCCATCTTTGAAATATCTAGTATAGATTAAAAAGGCTGGAGCAACACCGAAACTAACTAAATCGCATAATGAATCTAATTCAGCACCAAATAATGATTCAACAGAAGTGAGTCTAGCAAGTCTTCCATCTAGAATATCAAAGATATTGGCTATTAGAATAAGCCAGCTTGCTACTAGAAACTCACCATGAGAAGCCATCAATATAGACAAAAATCCACATACCAAATTCATGGATGTGCAAGAATTAGGTATTATAGATAAATGTTTCCGTAAATATTTTTTTCTGCGCTCTTTTGGTGTTAGATTTTCATCAGAAGTAGCAGAAACATTTGAATCGTTAAAAAAATCTTCTTGATTAGTAGTTGTTAATTCTTGATTAGTATTTTCTGTATTTTGATTATTATCCATTATTATCTTCTAGCTATTATAGTAGAAGCTCCAGAAACTTTTTGACCAATTTTTACATCTATTTTTGCATCTAGAGGCATAAATATTTCAGTTCTGGAACCAAATCTTATTAAACCGAATCTTTCACCTATTTCAGTTTCATCTCCAGGATTCTTCCAACAAACTATTCGTCTAGCAACTAAACCAGCAATTTGTTTAACAAGAACTCTATATCCATCGGAACCTTCTATTCCTACTGCATTTTGTTCATTGTCTGTAGAAGCTTTGGGTTCGAAAGCACACATGAACTTACCAGGAACATACTGTCGGTAAGCAATTTTACCTTTAATAGGTGAACGATTTATATGAACATCAAATAAAGACAAGAAAATAGTAACTCTCTTAGCAGGACCATCTATAAATGGAGCGTGATCAACAGTGTCAATATCAATAACACGACCATCAGCAGGAGAAAGTATTAAGCCTTCACCACTGGGTATTTTTCTTTCTGGATCTCTGAAGAAATATAAAGAAAAAGCTGAAAGGACGTAGAATAATCTACCAATCCATTTATTTAAATAGGAGGTTAAAAAACCTAATGCAAAAAATCCTCCTGCAAATTTAAACCCCTCTTTATGAATTGGACTTCTCATTTAAAAGTGCTCCTTGTCTTTATTTTGCAATTATTATAATTCTATTTTAAATAGTATGTCAATACTACATTTTTATTTATAATAAGCTTTAATGAACTAATTCATAGTTCATACTATAATGTTTGCAACCATATAAACCATCTTTATAAAAGATTTTAATTTTATCTCCTATATTTAAAGACTCATAAAAATTTTGGTTCGTATAAAGCATTTTTTCAGTTAAAAAAGGTGGGTCAATAAATAATTCATAATCATAATGAACCCAATGTCCTTCGGCTGTTGAATTGCCTTCGCTTTTTTCTATCTTTTTATCAACAATTACTCTTTGTTCAAATTTTTCTTCTGAGGAATCGAATGCATAATTAGAAAGATGTGTAAATTCAATGCCAGCTAAACAGGCTGCTGCAATAATAAAGATTTTAAAGGATATTATTAAATTTGGATTTTGTTTATTTATATGTTCTTCAGTAATTAAAGCAATGGTTCTATTTAATTCTTTGTAATATATAGATTTAAAAATGAACCAGAAAATAAAGGAGTAAAGAAACACAAATATATAAATATGGTAGGAAAAATAAATTTCTGTTCCTGCAATTTTTGAGTCTTCGAAGTAGTAATAAGGGTAAATGAGTAAAGCTGCTATAACAAGCAATGAACCAATAGTGGTTAAAGGAAAATGTTGCCTTAAAAACGACTGATAATTTTTCTTTAATTCCATAGAATTATAATTACCTAACCAAAAAAAAGTAAATGCTAACCATATAATAAATAAAAAGAAAATACCGAAAAGTATTAACATATTAGTTTACCTGACATAATAAGTATTTTGATAAATATAATTTTATTATAATAATGTAAAAGAAATAAGTAAACAAACTCTCAAATTTCAATTTTCATCTTTTAATTTTTAATTTATTCAATATGTAACAATATATTAAAATGTTTAACTATATGTATTTGGAGTGAGATTAAAAGCAAGTTTTAGAGGTAATATTTAAATTTTAAATTCGCTAATAAATTGTATTTGCCTAATAGAATAATATGAAAAAGCTGTCTACTAGTATGTTTATGCTAGGTTGATAACCTTTTATTCCCATCAGTACTTATTTACAAAAATAAATTAGCTTGACGTTTGAAAAAAAATAATATAATATACAGCCCACAAATTAGTTCGTTTGTAAAATATTTCGGAGGTACATAAATATTATGTCTATGATTTCTATGAAAAGCTTGCTAGAAGCAGGCGTACACTTTGGTCACCAAACTAGAAGATGGAACCCCAAGATGGCTAAGTACATCTTCACAGCTCGTAATGGTATTTACATTATCGACCTTCAGAAAACCACTAAATTACTTGACGAAGCCTGTGATTTTATAAAAGGCGTTGTTCGTGAAGGTAAACCTATTCTTTTTGTAAGCACTAAACGTCAGGCTCAAGAAATTATTAAACAAGAAGCTGAACGCTGCGGTATGTTCTATATCAACTATCGTTGGTTAGGCGGTATGCTTACTAATCACGTAACAATCGAAAAACGTATTGTTCGTTTGAAAGAACTCAATGATTTAATCGAAAGCGGCAAAATCGAATCTTATCCAAAGAAAGAAGCTGCTAAGATGAGAAAAGAAAGCGAAAAGCTTAATCGTGCTCTTGGCGGAATCAAAGATATGAAGGGTATGCCAGGTGCTATATTTGTAATCGATCCACACAAAGAAGCTATCGCAATTTCTGAAGCTCGCAAGATGGGTATCCCGATAGTATCTGTAGTTGATACTAACTGCGATCCAGACAATATCGATTTCGTAATTCCAGGCAATGACGATGCTATCAGAGCTGTTAAACTTGTTACCAGCCTCATTTCTGATTCAGTTATCGAAGCTTTGGAAGGCAAATCTTTCAGCGAAGTTAGCGAAACTAGCGAAGTTGAAGCTGCTATGACTAACGAAGATATCGATATGGCTTCTGCTCTTGGTATGAAAGATGATGACGAAGATGACCAAGACGAAGATGAAGACGAAGAAACAATTGAAAACTAATTTTTAAGCAAAAGCGAAAGGTATTATAATTATGCAGATTACAGCAAAAATGGTAGCAGAACTTAGAGAAAAATCAGGCGCTGGCATGATGAAATGCAAACAAGCTCTTGTTGCTTGTGATGGCGATATGGAAAAAGCTATGGACGAACTCAGAAAGAGCGGTCTTGCTTCAGCAGGTAAACGTGCTGGCAGAGCTACTTCTAATGGTATTGTTCTTCCATTGATTTCAGCCGATAAACGTCATGTTGGTTTTGTAGAAGTTAACTGTGAAACAGACTTTGTTGCTAAGACCGATGCTTTCATCGCTTTTGCAAACAATCTTGCTAAGTTAGTTCTTGATCATCCAGAAGTAAAATCTGTTGCAGACCTTGAAAAATTGACTTTCGAAGGTCAGAGCATTGATGATTATCGCAAATCAATCATCGCTAAGACTGGTGAAAACTGCTCAATCAGCCGTGCTGAACACCTTGATATTCCAGAAGGAACTGAAGGTTTGTTTGACAGATACGTTCATAACAAAATTACTGGTTCTGAAGGCGGATTGCTTGGCGTTCTCGTTCAGTTAAAAGTTGCTGATAAAGCTACTGCTGGTAAAGAAGAAGCTACAAAAGTTGCTCACCAGATTGCTCTTCACATTGCAATGCAAGATCCTATAGCTGTTAGCGAAGCTGAAGTTTCTCAAGAAGTAAAAGACAGAGAATACAAAGTTGGCTACGAAAAAGCTAAAATTGAACAGGTTGAAAAAGCTGTTAATAAGGCTCTTGAAAAAGCTGGAATCAATCCTGCACACGTTGACTCTGAAGACCACATGAGATCAAATGCTGCTAAGGGTTGGATTACTGAAGAACAAGTTGCTCAGGCAAAAGAAATTAAGACTAAAGTAGGCGAAGAAGCTGCTAAGAATCTTAAAGAAGTTATGCTTCAGAAGATTGCTGAAGGTCGTGTTGCCAAGTTCCTAAAAGAAGGCTGCTTGTTAGACCAGACTTTCTTGATGGATGACACCAAGACTGTTAAAGCTTATGTTGATGATGCTTCTAAAGAACTTAATTCTAAGCTCGAAGTAACTGCTTTCCGCAGATGGAAATGTGGCGAAGCTGCTCCAAAATGCGAAGAATGCGGTGAATAATTAGAATTATTCAACTAATTCCGAAATAAACGAACTAAGTTTAAAAGACCTGCTTTAAGCAGGTCTTTTTTTATGTCTCATTTTGCCCTGTGTAAACTTCTAACATATATTGAATTTACAATTATTATTTAGTATAATCCTATAAAAATTTTATATAAGGACAAACAATGACTGGCACAAATTTGAAATATAAAAAGCCTTTGCTTAAACTCAGTGGAGAAATGTTTGGAGGAAAAGAAGGTTTTGGATTTGACCGTTCTTCTCTTGAAGGTTTTGCAAAAGAAATTAAAGCCGTTGTAGATGCTGGTATTACTCCTGGCATAGTAATTGGTGGTGGTAATTTCTTTAGAGGTGCTAAATCAACTCTTCCAGCAGTAAAACGTCATAATGCTGATTCTATAGGCATGTTAGCAACTGTAATGAATGCTTTATGTTTTGCTGACCATCTTGAAGCAGTTGGAGTAAAAACCTCAGTATTCTCAGCAATGCCAATAGGCACACTAACTAGACCTTACGATATAGATAAGGCTCAGAAGTTTTTAAATAAAGGAATTGTTTGCATTTTCTCTGCAGGAACTGGTCACCCATATTTTTCAACTGATACAGGTTCTGCATTGCGTGCAATCGAAACAGGCTGTGATGTTTTAGTAAAAGCTACTAAAGTAGATGGTGTATATGACGCGGATCCAGCCAAAGTTCCAACAGCAAAGAAATTTGATGTTATTACATATGAAGAAGTCTTAGATAAAAAATTAGGAGTAATGGATTTAGTTGCTATTACTCTTTGTAGAGACAATTCTATGCCTCTTAAAGTTTTATCCCTTAACGAATCTGGTATTCTTGTTAAGGCTTGTCGTGGCGAAAAAGTTGGCACAGACGTTGTTCCAAGTAAGTAGCTTTAAGCATAAGCTACTCTTATCTCTTCTATAATATAGTATATTATTAGAGTCTAGATAATTTCTTAAAAATATTAAAGTAAACATAGAAAGGGAATTAAAAATATGTCTATTGATACAATGATTAATGATTGCAAAGCAAAAATGCTACAGTCTATCGAAGCTTTGAAGAAAGATTTTTCTACAATGAGAACTTCAAGAGCTACTCCATCACTTTTGGCTCGTATCACTGTAAATCAGTATGGTTCAGAAGTTCCTTTGCAGCACGTTGCTTCTGTTTCTGCTCCAGATCCAAAACAGTTGGTTATTCAGCCTTGGGATAAGAGCATTCTTTCTGAAATTGAAAAGGCAATTTTAAAGTCAGATTTGGGCTTGAATCCACAGAATGACGGCAATTTGATTCGTTTGCCTATTCCCCCTTTAACTGAAGAAAGAAGAAATGAACTAGTTAAGGGTGCTAAGAAGAAAGCTGAAGAATATAAAGTAACTCTTCGCAATATGAGAAGAGATGCTAACGATAATTTCAAAGCTATGCAGAAGAAGAGTGAAATTACAGAAGACGAATGTAAGAAAGCTCTTGATAAGATACAAAAGCTTACCGATGAACAAATAAAAAGTATCGATACAATATTTTCTGCTAAAGAAAATGAAATCAAAGGTAAATAATGAAATTCAGAATAACTGAAGAATGTGTTTCCTGTGGAACATGTAGCTCCGTTTGTAAAAATAGGGCAATAAGGATGGGCTTCCCCTGTGTAATTACAAATAAATGCATAGGTTGTGGAGCTTGCGCTGAAGCTTGCCCAATCGAAGCTATTGTTCCTGTAGATGAAGTTAACGATAAGGAATTAAAATAATAAATGGCTGAACAGAGTAGAGACGAATTGTTAAAAAAGCTAATGTCGGAAGTTGACCCTAATAATATTCCTGCTCATATAGCTATTATTATGGATGGAAACGGTAGATGGGCTAAGAAAAAAGGACAACCCAGAGTTTTTGGGCATCATGAAGGTGCCAGAAGAGTTAAAAATATTGTTAGGTTTTGTAACGATATTGGGGTTAAACATTTAAGTCTTTATGCTTTTTCCATTGAAAACTGGCTTAGACCTAGCTTAGAAGTTTCTACTCTGATGCGTCTTTTTTCAACCTATATAATAAAAGAACGCGATGGATTAGATGCAGAAAATGTTAGATTTGAGTTTTGCGGACGACGTGAAACTATGCCGCCAAAGGTAATGGAAGAATTAGACCGTATTGTTGATTCTTTAAGAAAAAATACCGGTCTTGTTTTAACTGTATGCATTAATTACGGTGGTAGGGCTGAAATCGTTGATGCTGTAAAATCAATTATAGCAAAGGGTTATAAGCCCGAAGATATTACAGAGGATTTAATAAGTCAGAATCTTTATTGTTCCGATATTCTACCAGATGTTGATTTAATGGTAAGAACCAGTGGTGAAATGAGAACAAGCAATTTTCATATTTGGAGAGGAGCTTATTCTGAATTATATTTTACTCCTGCATTATGGCCAGAATTTGACTCAGTTGAAATGGTAAAGGCAATTTTAGCATATCAAAATCGTGAAAGACGTTTTGGTATGACTAGTGAACAAGTTCAAGAATGAAAAAATTAATTGCGAGACTTCCAGTAATTATTATTGGTATTCCAGCTGTTTATTGGTTATTGGTTAAAGCTGATAACCCTATAAAGCTGGTTTTCTTTGCTATTATTGCTATTCTTGGGCAATATGAACTTTGTTCTATGCTAGAAAAAGGTTCGAGAAAGCCTATTTTAGAATGGATTTCTTCATTAATAATGTTAACGGGAGTCTTTTGGGGTGAACGAGTTTTATTTGCCTGTTTAACTGGCTGTGTTGTGATGGCAATGATGACTACTGTTTTCAGAGGTTTAAAAGGTGACGGAATAAAATACTTCTGTCATGTTGTTTTTAGTCTTTTTTATTTACCCTTTTGTTTAAGCTGTTTTTATCTTCTTTCTTTAAAGCTTGATGGAATGGCTTTATTTTTGATTTTATCGTCAGTTTGGGCTCTTGACATAGGAGCTTATATTTTTGGAATGTCATTAAGAGGTCCTAAAATGGCACCTAAAATTAGTCCTAATAAGACTATTTCCGGGGCTATTGGTGGTTTTATCTGTTCTGTTGCTTTCCTTTATTCTGCAGCACATTATGGTTGGGGAAATCTGCCTTTGCCACGAACAATTTATGCAGCTTTAGTAATCGCAACTTTAGGTCAGATAGCTGATTTATTTGAATCTGTTATTAAGAGAGAGTCGGATACAAAAGATTCTAGCTCGCTTTTAGGAGCACATGGTGGAATATTAGACCGCATAGATAGCGTTTTATTTCTAGGTCCCCTGTGCTATTTTATATATTCGTTATAAGAGAATGAAAGGTTTTATAAAATGTCTTTTCTTTTGATTGCTATAAAAGCCATATTTGCCATTTGTTTCGTTTTAGTAAGTATTGCTATGATTCACGAATTTGGCCACTATATTACTGCAAAAATGTGTGGTATTTGGGTTCTTGAATTTGCAATAGGTTTTGGCGAACGTGTATGGAAAAAGAGAGTTGGAGAAACCCTTTATTCTCTACGTCCTTTGCCTCTAGGTGGTTTTGTTAGATTAGCAGGTATGGATAACATCGAAGAAAAAGAAGAAGAAAAAACAGAAGATGGTGAAAATGCCAATAAAGAAGGCGAAGAAAAGAAGCAAGCCGAAAAAGAAGATGAAGACCCAGATCTTCCAAAAGTTCCAATAGATCACCCAAAAAGTTATGTCAGCAGACCCTGGTGGGCAAAAGTTATTGTTTTAGCCGCTGGCGCAACAATGAATTTGGTTTGGGCAATGATTTTAATGTCTTGTATTTATATTTTTGCTGGTGGTCCAATAAGCAATATTCTTGTTCTAGAAGCTCCAACAGATAAGATTGCATACAAAGCTGGTGTTCGCAATGGCGATATTATTTATGCAATCAATGGTGAAAAACTAACTGATTGGAATCAGGGCATGAAGCTTATAAATAACAACCCTGGCAAAGAACTTACTCTTAATATTATTCGTAATCATCCTATAAACAAGAATGCTTCAGGTGGCGGAGTTATGAGAGATAGCTATGCATATAGCGATAATTCTTATCAGACTCACGATGAAGAAAAGTTAGATATTGTTGTTATCCCTGAAGGTGCTGCTGGTTCAGCAAAAATAGGTATCGGTCTTTCTCCCAATAATTATGATTATACCAAATTACCTCTAGGCACAGCTATTTCAAGGGGTTGTGACGATGCTCTGAATATTATCACTCAGACCGTTGATGGTCTATATAGAATGATTACAGGTCAAACAAAAGCTGATGTTGCTGGTCCAGTTAAGATTATGAAAATGATTACCGACCAGTCTGCAAAAGGTTGGACAGATTTATTTTACTTGACTGCTCTTCTTTCTGTTAATATTGGTTTGTTGAATTTGTTACCTTTACCAGTATTAGATGGTGGAAGAATTGTTTTTGTATTACTTGATGCTATATTCTGTGTAATTAATATGATGTTAGGAACAAAGCTTGTAGTAAATCAAAAGGTTGAAGAAGGCATTCATTTCGCTGGAATGATTTGTTTGATTCTTCTTATGATTTATGTAACTCTCAAAGACGTAATTAGCTTCTTCTAAAAGCTTGTAGTTATTGTTGTTGGTAGTTATAGTAGTTATTGAAAAATAATGGTTATGATTGGTTTAATGGGTGTTATTGATAAGCAAACCAGTTTTTCATAACCGTCATTGCTAGCCTCTAGAAGGAGGCGTGGCAATCCAGATCCCCTTTGGATTAAAGAGGGGGATAAAGGGGGATTTTAATTATCCGTGGCTAAGAAAAGTTCATCAACAAAGTCATCTGGTGGTATAGGCGGTTTTTTTAAGAAAATACTTTTTGTAATAATGCTTTTGGCTATTATTGCATTAGGTGGTTTTGTTTATTTACTTATTAATTTTGACAGCATAAAAGGAAAAATGGCTGAAAGAATAGATATTCAGCAAGAAAAAATAGCATTAGATTCCGAACATTTTGAAAAAGTAAAAATTCATTTAAATATCAATAATAATTTGCCTTTTGAAGTTGTGTTCAAAAATATGGTATTTGAAATGACTGTAGATGGTTACAAAGTGCTTTCAAAAGATGGAAAAGATAACAAAATGCAGGCGGTTGCAATGGTTCCTCTTAAGCCAAATGTAGGTAATAAAACTATTATAACTTGTGATGTTGGGGAACCTGCTGTTATAAAAAGAGCTATTCAGAAGGCTATAGAAAAAAATGCAGGAAAACTAATTAAAGCTGTTTTAAGTCAAAAATCAGTAAAGAAAGAAATTAGTGATGACATTAAGGCTATTACTAATGTTAAAGGAACTGCTGATTTTATGATTAAAATTGGTTCAATGGAAATTCCATTTCAGAAGAATTTAGTTTTTAATTAAAGCCTTTCTTTTGTTTTGCAGTGAATAAAAGACTCTTAACAATCAATAACAATAATAATTTCCAACAACAATATTTTTATAAATAAACTGTTGACTAAATTTTATTAGAATTTTAATATAAAAATGTTGGATATATAAATACCGACAAATAAAGGAATGAGTGAGGAAAAAATATGAAGGCTGTTATTATGGCAGGCGGTTTTGGTACCCGTTTGCGCCCCATTACTTGTAACATCCCAAAGCCAATGGCTCCAGTTGCTAATGTTCCAATGATGGAACACATTATTAATTTGCTTAAGCAGTATGATTTTAAGCGAATTTGTTCGATACTTTACTTCCAGCCAGAAGTAATTACCAACTATTTTGGTGATGGCAAAAAGTTTGATATCGAAATGGAATATCAGATGGCAGCCGCTGATTATGGTACAGCAGGTAGCGTTAAAAATACTGAAGCAAAGCTTAAAGACGAACCATTTATAATAATTTCCGGTGACGTTTTAACAGATTTTGATTTGTCAGAAGCTATTAAATTCCATCAGGAAAAGAAAGCTATGGCAACTATGGTTCTTACAAGAGTTGCTAATCCTCTTGAATACGGTGTAGTAATCACTGGCGAAGATGGAAAGATTATTCGTTTCCTTGAAAAGCCAAGCTGGGGCGAAGTATTCTCTGATACTATCAATACTGGTATTTATATTCTTGAACCAGAAATCTTCAAATACATTCCCGAAAAGACTGAATTCGACTTCAGTAAAAATCTGTTCCCATTAATGCTAAAAGAAGGCTTGCCTCTCTATGGCTATATTGCAGACGGCTATTGGAAAGATATAGGAAGCCTTGATGAATACATTTTAGCTCATCAGAATGTTCTTAACGGCGATGTACGTGTTCAACTACCAGGTGAACGCTTAAATATCGTTGGTCGCGATGTTTATGTTGGCAAGAACATCAAGATGAAACAGAACAAAGTAAAACTTAAAGGCGGCGTCGTAATAGGCAATAACTGCATTATTGAAGACGGCTGTGAATTAGAAAACTGTGTAATCGGCGATGATTCTGTTGTACACAAGGGTGCACGTTTAAAAGGCACTACTGTTTGGTCTAATGTTGAAATAGGCGAAAGAGTAGAACTTGGGAAAGCTGTTATTGGTAGCAGAAGCCGAATTGAAGAAGGTGCCGAAGTTGAAAGCGGTGCAATAATAAGTGAAGATTGTATAATAGGCAAAAACGCAGTTGTTCGTGAAAATGTTAAGATATGGCCGAAGAAGGAAGTTGAAGAAGGTTCAACTGTTCTTTACAGCTTGATTTATAACGATAAATGGAGTAAAAACCTCTTTACAGATTTCGCTATTTCAGGCTTAGCCAACATCGAAATAACTCCAGAAATGGCTTGTAAACTTGGTGCTGCTTATGGTTCAAGTCTCAAGAAGGGTTCTAGTATCATTGTATCTCGTGATGGTACAAAGGTTAGCAGAATGATTAACCGCTCTATCATTTGTGGTTTAACTTCTGCAGGTATTAATGTTGCTGACCTCAGGGCTACTCCAGAACCAGTTGCTCGCTACAAACCAAATGCTTTCTTTAGGGATGGTGGTGTACACGTAAAAATGGCTGATGACAATCCAAATCAGCTTGAAATAAAGATTTTTGATCAGCAGGGTCGTGATATTGCTACTGCTACAAAGAAATCTATAGAACGCTTATTCAATCGTGAAGACTTTGTTAGAGCTAATGTTGTAGAAGTAGGTGAAATCACTTATCCACCAAGAGTTCCAGAAAACTATTGTGAAGAACTTCTTAAGAGCATTGATGTTAAAGCAATTAAAGAACGAAAATTTAGAATTGTTCTTGATTTTGCATTCAGTGAAGCAAGTGGTGTATTTAACTCATTCCTTGGGAAGCTTGGTTGCGAAGTAATTACTCTTAATGCTTATCATGATGAAGATAAGATTTGGGATCTCTCTCAGGAAAAATCACGTGAAACAGTTACTACAATGGTTAAGTCTTTGAATGCTGACCTTGGTGTAATCATGGGTAATGGTTCTGAAAACATTACCATGATAGACAACAACGGCCGTGTAATTCTTGGTCAAAAGGCTATGCTTACCTGGGCTAAAATGATTTTTGATCTGAAACCAGGTGCAACTGTAGCTGTTCCTGTTTCTGCAACACACCAGCTTGAAAAACTTGCTGCAAAATCAAAGAGCAAAATTGTTCGAACTAAGACTAGTGTTAGAGCATTGAATGATGCTGCTCTCAACAAAGATATCGAAATCTGTTTGGATGAAAAGGGTGGAACAATATTCTCAAGCTTCCAGGCTGCTTTTGATGGTATTTATGCAACAGTTAAACTTCTTGAAGCTATTGCAAAACTCAACAAGTCTTTGGCTGAAATAGTTGATTCTGTTCCGGAATTCTATACCCGCACACAAAGACTTCCATGTCCTTGGGAAGCCAAAGGCAAAGTTATGAGATATGCAATGGAATTCGCAAAAGACAAAGAAACTCAGCTTATTGACGGCGTTAAGATTTTAATGGGTAAGGGTGATTGGGTTCTCGTTCTTCCTG
>CAMJNS010000081.1 GCA_946407375.1 uncultured bacterium | reverse complement strand
TTCAGGCTCTGGTTCTGCCGCCAGCAACTCTGTAAACATCAGCGGCGGAGAATTGGATCGTATTTATGGCGGGTATGTGAATTCAGGCTCTGGTTCTGCCGCCAGCAACTCTGTAAACATCAGCGGCGGAACAGTAAACCAATCTGTCTATGGTGGATATGTTAACGGAGATGGTTCCGCATCGGACAACAAGATTATTATCAACGGCGGTGATTTATCTAATGCCGACATTTACGGCGGATATAACTCAGGTGGCACAGGTGATATTGTCAGCGGTAATACCCTTGAAATCAATAATGATATAAGAGTTAAGAATATTTATAACTTCCAAGATGTGAAAGCATATGCAAATCTCACAGCCACTGGCGATGTCATAACCACCAATCTCACATCCACTGGCGATGTTACCGCTGGAAGCATTACCGCGGATTCTTTAACTGCCACAAACAAAACTCTTACCCTTACTGGAATAGGCAGTCAAATTGGAACAACTAACCTCGGTGGTAATGGAACTCTTATAGTCAACTCCAATGCAGGAGGAGATGTAGGTAAATTGACTGCAAATACTGTGAACATCAATAGTGGTAATGTCATAGCTGCATCATTAAGTGATATTAATACCCTCTATGTCTCAAATGGTAAACTCAGTCTTGGGGGAAGTTCTGATTTGTCTTCTTTATCAAATTTTTCGCTGGCTGACGGTGGTGTTGTTGAGACTTCAGCAGGTTCTTTGACTGTTGGCAGTGTTACTGGTGTAGGAACCATAAAAGGCAAGAATGGTTTGTTCTTAAAATCATCAATTGACAATTCCGACCTCGCCGTTGTCGCCGAATCAGATAATATTACATTATCAGATAACATCAATGTAAAGTCTCTTACAGCCAATAATGGTAATATTGATGCTTCAAGCAAAAACATAACGGTTGAAAAAGTGAAAGCAAGCGACTCACTTACTGCCGAAAAGCTCACACTGAAAAGTAATGGCAGTGAAATCGGAACGGCGAATATTAATACTATTACACTTGTCGCTGTAGATTGGAGCAACACTATTCCTGTATTGGCAGCAGATTCATTCATATATAACGACAGTACCGCATTAGGTGGCAATGTTACTCTCGACATTACAAACCTGACCATTAATAATGCTAATTCAACAGGTGCTATGACGCTTTTGCAGTCTAATACTGACGATAATTTCAGCGGTCTCATGCTGAAATATTCTGACAGCGAAGAAGCAGCAGCTATTCCAGATACAGGAAAGGTCTTCAAGGCGACATCAACTAACCTGACTAATGAATCAAAGGGAATTACATTTACCTACGACAAAACCCATAGCATCTTTTTGGCTGACAGCAGTAAAAAAGTTAACTACACCTTTGCTAATACATACAAGAAAGCTGAACTTGGCAGTATGAAATGGTCAGACGGCGGTTATGTTTTTGAAAGCGCAGACATTGTTGACGCAGGTATTTTAGATGTATCATTAGGAACAGACTTCAATGTTGATGGGGCAGAAAGCCAGAACGATGATGCACAGATTGATCTGCTGGACCTTTCCAACAGTAAAGCAAGAATAAAAGAAGCAGTAGATACAACAAAAATAGTAGAAGTTCAAAGGGATGCTGCTTCCGAAATGACTTTTGTTATTAATCGAACAGACAGCATAAAATCAGACTCGGATAAGAAAAAAGTTGTCTATACGGCTGGAAAAAGCACTGACGTTATAAAGACTCAGTTTAAATCAGGCATTGCCTGGAACAGCGAAACGCCATATTATACAAACAGCTCCTTTGATTTTACGAATAACAGCAAAATCGATGCATCAAATCTTGAATTTACTTTCTCCAACAGTCAGAAAGCAGCTCTCTCTGACTCTTCTTCTATGACTCTGGTTTCAAATGCAGTTAATCAGTCAGAAAATGCGACAGTCACTTATAAAAACGATTCAGCAGCTCACTCTCAGGAAATAGATTATTCTGCCGATAACGGTGCCTCTCTTTCTAGCACAATGACAGGTGTTATAAAGAGTAGTAACAGTACAATAACTTTTGACGTCAGTAAGATGGTTTTGAATGACATAAATCTAGCTGACTGGAACGGGAATACATCAGAAGTTCCTGTTGGCTGGACAGCAAATGACAACGGAGTTAATGTTTTCGGGGTTTTCTCAGACCATGGATTAGCTGCTGGAGAATCAAAAAATATTCTGACTGCTTCCAATGCAATATTTGAAGACGAAAAAATTGATGAAACAATCAGATTCACCGAAGGTTTATTTGATAATTCTCTAGAAAATGGTGTTTCTCAGTCTGGTTACCAGACTGGCGGAGTGAAAACAACAGATGAAGGCAAAGCACTTACCTA
This sequence comes from uncultured bacterium, assembly GCA_946407375.1. GTDB lineage: Bacteria > Muiribacteriota > Ozemobacteria > Ozemobacterales > Ozemobacteraceae > RUG334. Next base: position 11,573 of record CAMJNS010000081.1, on the reverse strand, counting down.
CTTTGCTATGGAAAAGACAATTAACAAGTTTGATCTTGCCAACTGGGACGGTGAAAATGCTGTTACTGTTAATAGCATTTGGAAAGTTGCTGATGGTGCAACAGTTGAAACTGACGAAATGAGCAGTCTGCCTGATTCTGATAATGAAAAGGAAGTATTTATTCTTAAGAGCGACAATGAAGGCTACTTTGCAAATGTTTCTATAAATGGTGAAAACGCATACGGCAAAAAGCAGAATAAGTTTACCGATTCTGATGAGGCTAAAAGAGTTGTGCTTACAGGAACTCAGGAAAAAGGCGTAACTCTGGATGATTCTAAGACAAATCTTGTCTACAAGGTCGGTTCAAAAGATGTTACATCATTCAAGCTTAATACAATTGCCTGGGAACAGGGTGCAGAGCTTCTTAACCGCGATAAATACAATTATACTAAGCTTACCTCTTTGGATACAAAAGACTTCAATATTGTTTTTGAAAAGCCTGAAACAGTTGCTGCTAACCAGTCTATGACGCTTTTGAAAGCTAATGAAACTCTTGCAGATATGGCGACAATAGATAACTCAGTATCTTACCAGTATGAACCTCTTGCTGGCGTTACAATGAATGCTGTGATCAGAAGCAGTCTGGAAGCCAAGAGCGGCAAAGTCACTTTAACTACAGTCTCAAACAAAGCAGATAAACTGACTTTCGGTAATGTAGAATGGCTGGACAAAGGCGCTCTGATAGACCACAAAACTCTGCTTAATAATGTTTCATTTGATGGTGCTGCGGTTGATACTTCTAAGATTGCTTTTATTAACAAAGATATGTTGAAAGCAAATATGCAGATGATACTTGTTTCTGATTACGATGGGACCCCGGGCTCAATTACAGGCAGCAAATATAAAGTAGGCACAGCCTATGAAGGCGAGGGTTCTGCCTATATGGACGGCAATGACCTTGTTTTCAGGACAAAAACTGGCGCAGGAGTTGCCGAAGAAACCCATAAAACCGCTATGGCTATGGAAGCGGGTGTTGCTTTAGTTGCTGCTGGCAGCGAACATGTAGAAAATGTCATAGAAGGTTTAGGAGTTTCAGCAAATGCTGGTGCTGATGGAGTGTCAGCATATGCTTCTGTAGGTGGAGCTGCTTCCCGTCATAAAACTGGCAGCCATGTAGATACTAATAGCTGGAACTGCACTTTGGCAGTTGGCAAAAATCTAGAAAAGAAGAGTGGCACTCTTGAATACGGTTTATTTGCTGAATACGGCAGAGGCAACTATACTCTGCACATGGACGGTGTTGACAATTCTGGCAGTGGTAATGCCCACTATACTGGCGGTGGTCTGTTGTTAAAGTGGACCAACAAGCATGATGTATATACAGAAGCCAGTTTCAGAATGGGCAGTTTGAAAGATAAAGCTTCCAGCCTGCTGCATGATGGTGCTGGAAATGCCTATGGTTATGATACAAGTTCCAAATACCGTGGTGGTCACTTCGGTATCGGTAAGGTATGCAAAGAAGATGACGGCTCTAAGCTTGAAATATACGGCAAATACTTCTACAATCAGCGTGAGGGTATAAACTTCGCTGCTGGTGGCGACCAGTATTCTTTGGAAGAAGTTAGAAGCAGAGTTCTGCGTGCAGGTTTCAGACTTTCAAGCACTGACAAGAAATGGAACCGTTACGGTGGCATTTCTTATGATTACGAATTCGGTGGAGAATCAAAAGGAACCGTCAATGGCACCCCAGTTCGTGCAGCCAGCATAAAGGGTGGCACTCTCCGCGGAGAATTCGGTTACTGCCGCGAAGCCACCAAGACCAACCCCTGGAAGACAGACATCTCGCTCTACGGCTTCACTGGCAAGCGCAATGGCTTCGGAGGCTCAGTAGCGGTCGAGTATCACTTCTAGAGCGACCGCTGGCTAGCGCTGGCAGCCATAGGCTGACGGTGAAGAGGCTGTTTACTCCTCTTTTTAAGGGCTGCCGCCAAGGAGGGCGGCGTGCAAGCGGTAACAGGATGTGGCTACCGCTGCTGAGATGTCACGAAGTGACATAAGGCACAGGAGGTGCCTATGCAAGCGAGCGACAGGAGGTCAGCGAGTCGCAGAGAGGTTTTTTATAAGCCAGCAGCCCCCTCAGTCTCGCTTTGCTCGCCAGCTCCCCCGAAAGGGGAGCTTCTTGGTGTGGGGAATAAGATCTGCCCCCAAAGCGAAAGCTGTTGGGGGAAGTGTCAGGCTTAGCCTGACGAAAGGGGTCCTCGCACGAAGTGCGACCCACCACTTATCACTTACAACTTATCACGCCAAGCTTCGCTTGGCTCTCTCATCTCTCAATTCTCAACTTTCCACTTACCACTTTCAACCCTCAACTTTATGCTGCTTTTTCAACTTCTCGAAAATCCCCCTTTCATTCTTACGAATGACATCCCCCTTTACGAAAGAGGGTATAAAAGCCACACTCCGAACGAATATTTTAAGCCTTTGATTTGGGGTTTGAACAAAATAATTGACAATTATTGTTTTTATAGTAAAATAGCCCCTGTAAGAAATTACCGACAGTTCATTTGTACCATCCTGTCGTTAAACAAAACTAGGGCTTTTTTTATTGTCTAATATTCCCCTTGAAGGGTGAAGTTAAAAAGACATTAGAAGTGTCCTGTCGATGGTGACAGGATTTTTTGTTTTAGGTCGTTAGGAAATCAAATATGTATTACTTAAAATCAGAAGCAGCTTTTGATTCAGCTCATTTTCTGTCAGGCTATGATGGAAAATGCAAAAACCTGCATGGCCACCGATGGAGAGTAATTGCAGAAATAAGAAGCGAAACTCTTAGTTGTGAAAAACAAACCAGAGGTATGGTCATAGATTTTAGTGATTTAAAATCTGCTTTAAAGGGTATCTGCGATAACTTAGACCATTCCTTCATTTATGAAGAAGGCAGTTTAAAAGAAAGAACTGTTGAAGCATTAAATGATGAAGGTTTCAGACTTATTTCTGTTCCTTTCAGACCTACAGCAGAAAATTTTGCAAAATACTTCTTTGATTTACTGACAAACAAAGGTTTTGAAGTAAATAAAGTCGAAGTTTTTGAAACACCGAATAATTCGGCAACCTATGAGAGGTAAGAGATTAGATCGCCAGGGTTCTTTCAGAATCTCGCGATGACCTTTAATTATAAGGTTATGAAAGTCGTTGAAAAATTTATAAGCATAAATGGTGAAGGAAAAAGAGCCGGTGAGCTGGCAGTCTTTATAAGATTTAAAGGCTGTAATTTACGCTGCTCATACTGCGACACGCTCTGGGCTCTAGAGCCTGATTGTCCTTTCCAAGAAGAAACACCAGAAGAAATAGTTAATTACATTTTAAATACCAAAGTTAGAAATGTTACTCTTACTGGTGGAGAACCTCTTATTCAGCCGGATATCAAAAAGCTTATGCAATTAATTCTAAATTCTGACCCAAATATCAGGTTAGAAATAGAAACTAATGGAGCTGTATTAATAAAGGATTACAGAGTTGAAAATTCTTCTCGATTTTCTTTTACAATGGATTACAAGCTTCCATCGAGTGGATTTGAAAAATCTATGAATTTAGATAATTTTCAATATCTGACTGGAAATGATTCGGTTAAATTCGTTGCTGGCAGTTTTGAAGACCTTTCAAAAGCAAAACAAATTATTGAAAAATACGATTTAATTAAAAAGGGAATTACAATTTTTATTAGCCCTGTATTTGGAAAAATTGAACTCACTCAAATAGTTGATTTTATAAAAGAAAATAACCTGAATGATGTTCGTATGCAGATTCAACTTCACAAAGTAATCTGGCATCCAGATACTAGAGGAGTTTGACTATGATAGATAAAGAAGCTATAGCAAAACATATACGTGGAATTTTAATTGCTCTTGGTGATAACCCTGATAGAGAAGGGCTTAAAGACACTCCTGCAAGAGTAGCAAATATGTATGAAGAAATCTTTGAGGGAATGAATTATTCCAATCATCAGATTGCTGAAATGTTCAATAAATGCTTTGATGAAGGCATAGATACCGAAAATACAAGCAAAGTTGTTGTAATGAAAGACATCGACTTTTTCTCTCATTGCGAACATCATCTTGCTCTTATGTATGATATGAAAGCCACTGTTGCCTATGTTCCCAATGGCAAAGTTATAGGTCTTTCCAAAATTGCAAAAATAGTTGATATGGTTTCAAAAAGATTACAGCTTCAAGAAAAGATCGGTCAGGATGTTGCTGACATTATGTCTGAAATCACTGGAAGCAAAGATGTAGCTGTTTTAATAGAAGGTTGCCATAGCTGTGTTACTGCTAGAAGTATTAGAAAAACTAACGTTAAGACTTTTACGGCTGAATTGCGAGGCAAATTTAAAACCGACCCAACTATGCAGTTATACTTAAAGTAAGTAAACCTTATTTTTTATCTTTTTAAGCAGTTGATAAAAATAATGAATAAAGTTGTATTTGTAAGGTCGATTTTACGAGCTTTTTTTAAACTTTGTATTTCCTCTATTTTGGCGGTTATATTTTTATCAACTGTTATTTATTTTTATAAATATACTCTGGTTGGGGTAAATACAAATAAAGTTACTAATGAAGTATATTACCCAAATCAGTTTTGTTCTAATATGGAAGAGGGTTTTGCTTGGTTTAACTTTGATAAAAATGGTTTTAATAATAGCTACCCTGTAAAAAAAGATAAAATAGATGCATTATTGCTTGGTAGTTCACAATTAGAGGCAATTCAAGTTAAACCAAACGAAAATATTGGTTATTTACTTAATAAATTATTCCCTGATTATTATTTTTATAATATTGGTGTCAGCGGTCATTATTTACCCACAATTATAAATAATCTTCCATATGCATATAATTATTTTAAACCTGAAAAATATATAATAATTGAAATTGGTAATGTAAAAATGGAATTGGCAGAAATACTTTCTGTTTTGGATGGAAGTATTAAAAGACGAGTTTTAAATAATAATGGATTTTATTATTATTTAAAAAAATATTTACCTTTAATTACTGCTTTACGCTTTAAGCTTGTTCAGCAAACCCGTTTATGGGAAAATAATTCTTCTACTATTTTTAAAAAAGCTAACATACTAACTTATTCTAATAGTGAAATTCATAAAAATATTGCTACAACGACAAATAATAATATTAATGAATATAAAGAAACATTAAATAAATTTTTGGCCTTTGCTAGAAAATCTGTTCCTGATAATATTACTATAATTATTTTTTATCACCCTTATTATGAACTTCAAAAAGATGGTTCTTTAAAAAATAAAACAGATGAAGATTATTTTAAGCTTTTTGAAAATGCTTGTGTAAAAAACAATATTATTTTTGTAGATACCGATAACGACTTGAGTGAATTATACAAAACAAAACATATATTGCCTTATGGTTTCATAAATACCAAAATTTGTTCAGGGCATTTAAATAAATACGGTCACGAAGTTATTGCAAAACGATTGGCAAAAGAAATATCTGATTTAGAGGGGAGGAAGTCTATTAGCGATTAAAGACTAATCCCTAATAAAAATTATGGCACTAAATAATTTTTTCTTCATTCCTTTTCTTTTGACAGTATTTGTTATTTACTGGCTTTCAACACTTATTCTAGGGAAGTCCAAATACAAAAATAATATATTATATTTAGAATTAATAACGGCTAGTTATTGTTTTATTGGCTGTACAAATATTTATTTTGCATTAATACTATTTATTGTCAGCTTAATTACATATTTTTCAGCCTTATGTATTGAAAAATATCTGTCTAGAAGAGATTTGATTTCAAAATTATCTATACTAATTTTACTTTTAATTTTGGGAGTATTTAAATATTATAATTTCTTCATAGATTCCTTCGAATGGCTGACAGGAATTGGAAGTAGTATTAAAATAATACTTCCATTAGGAGTTTCATTTTATATATTTTCTGCTATCAGCTATATTATTGATGTTTATAGAAAAAAATATTCAGCTAACAAATCTATTATAGAAGTTTTGTTGTTTATGAGCTTTTTCCCTAAGCTTTTATCAGGTCCTATCATAAAAGCAGATCTTTTCTTTAAACAGATTACTAATTTAAACAGTTTGAAATGGTCTAATATTGAAATTGGTATTCAACTTTTTGTCGTCGGATTCTTCAAAAAAATGGTTCTTGCAAATAGAATTGAAACTTTTGTTAATGATATATTCTATGCCCCAGTTGCCTTTGATGGATTGACTCTGCTTTGGGGAGTAGTCAGTTATTCTTTGGTAATATATTTTGATTTTTCTGGTTATTCCGATATGGCTATAGGCGTTTCAAAGATGTTTGGCTTCGATTTCCCAGACAATTTCAATTTCCCATATTTAGCTCAAAATATTACAGAATTTTGGAAAAGGTGGCATATAAGCCTTTCTAGCTGGCTAAAAGAATATGTATATTTCCCATTAGGTGGAAATAGGGAAGGCAGACTTAGAGCATTTGTTAATTTATTTCTTACTATGCTTCTAGGAGGGCTTTGGCATGGAGCTGCTTGGACATTTGTCGTTTGGGGTGCTTTTCATGGATTAGCTCTGATTATACATAAGATTTTTGTACAATGGAAAGAAGCTAAATTTGAAAATAAAAAAGCTTATAGTTCAGTTTGGAATATTATTTCAGTTGTCATCACATTTTCTTTTGTTACATTTTGCTGGATATTTTTTAAGGCAACCAGTTTTAAAAATGCTGCTGAAATAATTAAAGGAATTTTTACAATGCAGGTTGGAATTTCACAACCTTATACTTGGTCAATTTTTAGTCTTGTTTTGCTAGTAATAGCTTCATTTTTGAATATAAAAATATCTCAAAATGCTAATAATTATTCTGGAGTTCCAATACAGGATTTATCAACAATTAAAGGACAGACAATATTTTTTATTCTTTGTGGTTTAACTATTATTCTTGCTCATGTTGGCAATACTTCTTTTATTTATAACTTTTTCTAGTTCGTATGTTATAATGCTTTCCTATGTTTCAGTGGACAGAAAAAAATCTAATTTATAAGCAGGCTTTAATGCTTGCTGTTCCTATGATGATTCACATGGGAATCACTAACGCTGTTGGTCTTGTAGATAACCTGATGATCGGTAGTCTGGGAACAGAAAGTATTACAGCGGTATCAATAGCTTTACAGCTTATTTTTGTTTACAATCTTGCTGTTTTTGGGGCTATTTCTGGACCTGGTATTTATGGGGCACAATATTTTGGTCAGAAAAACAAAGAAGGCTTTTGGAATGTATTCAGGTTAAAATTCTGGATTTGTTTTCTAGTGCTATTTATAGGCACCTCAGTTTATTATTTTTTCGGTTCTGAATTTATTAAATTATATTTGCATGGTGCTGATTCAGGAATAGACAAAAATCTAACATTTAGTCTAAGCTTTGATTATTTGAAAATAATGCTTCTAGGGCTTTTTCCATTTACTCTTACCCAGATTTATTCTGGTTCTCTTAGAGAGACTGGCGAAAGTATAAAACCTATGGTTGCAGGTGTTGTATCTGTTTTTATAGATATTGTTTTTAATTATTTATTGATATTTGGGAAATTCGGGTTTCCCTGCCTTGGTGTTAAAGGAGCTGCATTGGCAACTGTTTTGGCTAGGGTAGTAGAAGCCCTTATAGTAGTGATTTGGACATATTATTCCAAAATAAAAATAGAATATATTACTGATGCATTAAAAAGCCTGAAGATTCCATTAGATAAAATGAAAGAAATTGTAATAAAGAGTATTCCTTTATTTTTCAATGAATTTTTATGGGCAGCAGGTTTTACTGTTACTTTTCAGTGCTATTCTTTAAAAGGACTTGATGTAGTAGCTGCATTGAATATAGCTTCGGTCTTGCAAAACCTTGTTATCGTAATTCTTATATCCATGGGTAATGCGGTTGGAATATTAATTGGTCAGATGTTAGGAGCATCTAGATTTGAAGAAGCCAAAGTGAACTCCTCACGATTAACAAAATTTACCGCAATACTAGGTATGGTTGTTGCTTTATTGGTAATAATGATTTCTGCTTATTTCCCAGGTTTTTACAAAACGTCAGATTCAATTAAGGAATTAGCGAAAAACTTTATAATAATAAATGCCTTATTCCTACCAGTTATTGGAATAGTCAATTCTCTCTATTTCACTTTACGTTCAGGTGGAAAAACTCTAATCACTTTCTTCTTTGATTCTGTGTTTACCTGGATATTAGAAGTGCCGATAGCTTTCTCTCTATGCAAATATACCGAACTTCCAATAATAACTATTTTTATTCTTGTATATAGCTTAGATTTTATAAAAATATTAATTGGTCATATTTTAATTAAAAAGGGTGTTTGGATATCTAATCTTGTTTCTGAATAGATTTATTTCATTAATTGATTGTGATATAAATTTATGTTGATTATTTATTAAGGGTAAGAAGGCGAAAAGATGAAAGCATTAGTTTTATCAAGTGGCGGAGTTGATTCTACAACAGCTTTAGGGCTTGCTGTTAAAAAATACGGAAAAGAAAATGTAATAGCATTATCTGTTTCTTATGGGCAAAAACATACTAAAGAAATAGAAGCTGCCAAAAAGGTTGCTGCATTTTATGGGGTTGAGCAACTATTTATGGATTTGGCAAAAATCTTTCAATACAGCAATTGCTCTCTTTTACAGCAATCTACAGAGGAAATACCTGAAGAAAGCTACAAAGAACAAATTGAAAAAACTAATGGTAGTAAACCTGTAAGCACCTATGTCCCTTTCAGAAATGGTTTATTCTTGTCGGCTGCTGCTAGTATTGCACTTAGCAAAGACTGTTCTGTGATTTATTATGGAGCTCACGCCGATGATGCTGCTGGTTTCGCTTACCCCGATTGCTCCCAAGCCTTCAATAAAGCAATGAATGAAGCTATTTATGAAGGCTCAGGCCATCAGTTAAAAATAGAAGCACCCTTTGTTAATATTAATAAATCAGAAGTTGTGAAAATAGGTCTTGAAATAGGCGTTCCTTATGAACTCACCTGGTCTTGCTATGAAGGTCACGACAAACCCTGTGGAAAGTGCGGAACCTGCATTGATAGAGCAAATGCTTTTAAAGCTAACGGAATTGAAGATCCAGCATTAAAAACTGAGAACTGAAAATTGAAAGTTCAAAAGTGCTTATCTTGCAAGTCTAAATCAATTTTTTCACTTGCAAGATAAGATAAAATATAAAGATTTTCCTTTTTGTATTTTAATTACCAATTAAGCTTTATTTCTTGTCCCTTGTTAATTTTAACAACCTCTATAAGATTGTCGCCTTCCATCCATTTAATTTTCTTTCCTGTTTTGCTTAAACATTTGCAATCGAATATTTTACCAATAGGCATTTCAACTTCAGCTTCAAAAGTATTATTCCCTGTCGGCTTCATTAAAACAGCTTTATCAACATTCCAATTGCCGATTTCATCAGAATTGCCAATTAAATAATATTCACTCTCTTTAGAAGCGTTATTAACTTTTAGAACAAATTTAATTTTGTTTTTGCCCCAGTGGTTTTCATCTTTAAAGCGTTTATACCAATCTTCATAAGAACTTTTATTAGAACTTGATTCACGCCCTGGAATATATACAGCAAAATTTTTGGCAGCCAATTTGCCTTCTAATATCCTAAAATCCGCCGATAATACTGCTTCCTTATCACCATAGCTTGGAACTAGTTGCTTTTCTCTTATCAAAAAGGGAATTTCCAGATCAATCTTTTGTGGCTTATCAGAGTTGTTAAAAATTACTAATGCTAGTTGATTAGGTAATAGTCTTGCAAAAACATAAATATTTTTATCTGCATATATATGGCAGTGCAAACCTCTTCTCAAAGCTTCAACAGACTTTCTCATTGAAATCATTTCTTTTGTAAAATTAAATATTTTACTATTTGTAGAAAACTTCATGTCGCATCTGTTATGTGGTAATGTTCTGTGTGAGCCTCTCAATGCCTGTTCGTCTCCATAGCAGAGTGTGGGAATACCTCTAACAGTCATCATAAAAGCAATAGCAAGTTTGTATCTGTTTATGTCTCCTTTACAAGAAGTAATAAACCTGTCTAAATCGTGGTTATCTAAAAGAGTTGCTAACATACCAGCATCAGGATAATATCTGTCATAATATAATCTGGAAGCAAGTTTCCTACAGTCACCATTTTGAGCAAAGACTTCCTTCATTGTATAATAAAGAGGGAAGTCAAAAAGACAGTTGAATCCTGCTGAACGCCAAGTTTCATTTACTTTGACAGGGTCACCATGTAGATATTCTCCTAACAGAATAAAATCACTCTTAGAAAGCTTTTTGGCATTTTCATTGAATTCTTTCCAAAAACCATCGTTTATATGTTTTACTGCATCTAGTCTGAATCCATCTGGATGTAACTTTTCTATCCAATACTTAGATATATCGCAAAAGAATTTTTTTACCTCAGGCTTTTGTGAAGCAAAATCAGGAAGTCCGAATATACAGCGATTTTTAAGCTCATCGGGGTCATCCCAGTTATTGATATTCACCATTGGATTAAACCAGTCTTTGTGTTCATCAACAAAAGGTGCATCATACCCCATATGATTCACTACCATATCTAGTAAAAGCTTAATATTTCGCTTTTTCATAGACTCTCTTAATGAAATTAATTCTTTTTCTGTTCCAAATCTTTCGTCTATTTTGAAAAAATCATAGGGCCAGTAACCATGATAGGCTTCCTGACCAAAAAATGCATTTGGTCTGTTTTTTAGGAATGGGCTAACCCATATTCCAGTAATTCCGAGTTCTTCAAGATAGTCCAGTTTCTGCTCTAATCCAGCAATATCCCCTCCATGAAAAGCTTGTAAGTCTGCTTTATCTATATTGGGACAGTTTTGTTTGTTTCCATCATAAAAACGGTCTAACAATACAAAATATAGAATTTGGTCTTTCCATGTATCTGTTGAATCAGCTAATGCAATTGAATTTATTGATATAACCATTACTAATAAAGTTAAGAATAAACGCATTATTTTTTATCCTTTAAATTCAAATTTTTTATATTATATCAAACTTAAGATTAAAGATATAAGATATAAGATATAAGATATAAGATATAAGATGTAAGATGTAAGACCTTAAATGGAGATGCAAGACCATAAAGTTTGAAGTGCTACGCTTCGCTGTGAGACAACTTCGTTTGTGTGACGATTGCTGTCGCAATCTGTGTTGGTTGTTTATATATAGTTCAAATAGTTCAAGGTTCGAAGAGTTAGAATTGTTTGGTTCAAGCTCTACAATGTATGATATATTTCAATTATTTGTTTAGCTTACTAGCCTTCGCTTTAGCAATTTGAACTCTTAGAACCCTTAGAACTCTTAGAACTTTTACAATTTTCACTTTTCAACTTTCAGTTTCCCACCTCCCTATACCCTTTACCCTAAGCCCTTTTTCTTTAATCTTATGTCTCCATTTTTGGTCTTGTATCTTATATCTAAAAAAAAAAGAAAAAATTTAAAAAAATAGTTGACAATAAAAATAAGATTTGCTAAGATAATAACCTCGCTAAG
>CAMJNS010000080.1 GCA_946407375.1 uncultured bacterium | reverse complement strand
TGCTGAAAGCAAAACGAAGTCCATCCAGAAAAGAATTTTTAATGCGTTTTCCCTGGATAAAAAACTAGTAAAAAGTAGTAAAAAATATTATATAATATATTGAACTTTTATACTTACAGGGGTATATAAATGAGAAAAAAGACAATAATTCTTTTTGTATTCTTAGCATTTTTTGCGTTACTTTCTACTGTCTTAGAAGCTAGAACCATCGTTGACATGGCTAGTAGAACAGTAGAAATCCCTGATAAAATAAATAAAGTTTATGTAAATCACCAACCAGGCATAGTTTTAATGCATACTATTGATTTAGATTTACTAGTTGGTTGGTCATTCGATTTGTTATCTGGTGAAAAAAGAATTGTACCAGAAAAATATCATAAATTACCTGTATTAGGTACTACTGGAGGCAATAATTCAGCAAATAGAGAAGTGGTAATGGCTGCGAAACCAGATATTGCCATAATGTTTACTTATGTAGAAGATATGACAGTAAACTTAGCTAATGATTTTCAAAAGTCTACTGGTATTCCTGTTGTTATGGCCGAAATGAAAGTAAAAAAGATTCCGGAAGTCTATCGTTTTGTTGGCAAAGTTATAAATAGGGAAGAACGATGTGAAAAGCTAGCAGAATATTGCGAAAAGATATTGGAAAAATCTGAAAAAATTTGCAAAGAATTAAAAGAATCTGAAATGATTAAAGTTTATTATGCACAGGGGCCAAAGGGTCTTAATAGTTCAGCATCTGGAACTAGCCATGGCGAAATTATAGATATGGCTGGCGGATTTAATGTTGTTGAAAGAAAGAGTGCAGGTGATGGCAGAATATCTGTAAATATGGAACAGGTTATGATATGGAATCCTGATGTTATACTACTTGCAGACCGAATTCATTCTGCTTCTCCTACAGAAAAAGACCCCAACAAACTTCTTCAGAGTCTACAGGATGGCTGGAAAAATATAAAAGCTTGCAAAAAAAATAGAGTATATTTTGTGCCTTGTATCCCGTACAATGTCTTAGATATGCCTCCTTCTGTAAATAGAATAATCGGTATTCTCTGGCTTGGAGATATTCTTTATCCTGGAAAATTTACTACAGATATACGTAAAGAATTTGTAGATTTCTATGAACTCTTCTATAACTACAAATTGAGTGAAAAAGAATTAGATGAATTTTTGTTTGTTCCAAACAAATAAAAAAAGATCCCCTTAGTTTAAAGGGGACCTATCGAAGAACAGTTGTCGAGTAACTGTTAATAAAATTTTATTGAGTATAGGAAAAAACATTTAACATCAATTACTATGCTACTATATAATATTTAACACAACTAAAATATACCAAATTAAATAATAATAGTCAAGTAAAAACGTACAATACCAAGGGAAACAGAATATAAAATAAAAATTAATTGTAATAAGCCTAATTGGCAATATTCATCTAAATCGCTTGCCTGTTTTAAGTAATAAGAAAATAAAAAATGGAGCACCTATTAGAGAAGTAAGTATTCCTAGAGGGATTTCTGTTTGCATAGCTACTCTTGCAATATCATCAACAGCCAACAAATAGGCACCTCCCATCAACACAGAAAGAGGCAAAAGCTTATTATAATCAGGACCAACCAACATTCTGCTCAAATGTGGGATTATAAGTCCTATCCAAGCAATCTGACCACAAAGGCTAACTACCGAAGAAGTAATTAAAGTAGCAGCAGCAATAACAACTAATCTAACTAGAGTTGTATTGACTCCAAGAGCTTTGGCTTCTTCATCACCAAAGGTCATAATGTTGATTCTCCATCTGATAGCGTAAAGTATTAAAAGACCAAATAAAACTATTGGAATAACAAAATGCATAGCATTGGTATCTATAGAAGCAAGACTTCCCATAAGCCAAAAAGTAATTTCAGGAAGCTGTCTGTATGGATCGGCCACATATTTGGTTATAGATACAAAAGAGCCAAACATTGACGAAACAATCATACCAGATAAAACCAAAACAAGAGTAACATTAAACGTTCGCCCCACAGAAGCGGTTATAAAAATGCTTATACCTACTGCAATCAAGCCAAAAACGAAAGCAGAAAACTGAATACCTAAAGCTGACAACCCAAGAATAATTGCAACTGCAGCACCAAAACCTGCTCCAGTAGAAGCCCCCAGTATATCAGGAGAAACCATAGGATTACAGAATATTCCCTGGTAAGCAGCTCCAGCAGCAGCCAATGCTGCACCAGTAATAATAGCAGTTATTATTCTTGGAAGTCTTAGATTAATAAAGACATAACTAAGTTGTTCATCTTTTACTGAAGACCAATCCGTAACAGCTGAATAAATCCAGTCACAAAGCTGTTGAAAACTCACAGGGAATCTTCCTACACAAAGGGAAAGAACAGCTAAAACAGCTAAAATAACAGCCCAAATATAAATGTGAAAAAAAGAATTTGGCTTTTGTGAAGTTATAATAGTTTTTTTCTTATCTGAATCCATAGTTTAATAATTAATAGAATTTACAACTTTTTGCAATTTAATACAACCTTTTGGTAAAAACAATAAAACTCCTAAGTTACGAATTTGAAAAAAATTGCCTTTGTTAAGTTATTTATCATAAAATATAGATATTTAGTTTGCAAAATACTATAATGATTAGTTAGCATGGCAGATTCAACAACACAAACCAAGCACGAAAATTTTGTTGCAATAGACATTGGGGCTTATTCCGTCAAATTTGTTTACATAGAACGGAATGAGGAAAATGAAGCTGTCTTAAAAACTCTAGCTCAAATTCTTATTCCTCCTTACGAAAAAGATCTTTCTGAAGAAAAACGTGAGCAGATGAGCCGTGATGATGTTAAGGAATACTGCTTAAAAGAACTTCGCCAACTATTAACAACACATATCACCGAATTATTATACGATAATGAAATCCAAACGAAAAAAGCAGTCACATTTGCTTCAAATCGTGAAGTTACAATAAGATGTATAGAAGTTCCACCAGCGAATGAAAAAGAAAAAAATAAGTTTGTTGAAGCAATCAATCAAGAAGCAAACAAGCAAATGCCTTTTTCTATGGGAAATGCAGTTCTAGGCTATACTATCGAAGGTGAAATAACAAAAGAAAATAAACCTTTAGTTCAAATTATGGCTGCAGCCTTACAAAAAGATACCATAGAACTTATAAATGGTAATTTAAAAGGCGGTGGTTTAACTAATGATGCCATACTTACCTTACCTCAATCTTTACAATTATCTTTAAAAAATCAGTTAGCTCCCTTTGCAGAAGGAGATAAAAAAGTAGGTATCATTCACTGTGGTCATTCAACCACTTCTGTAATGATATTCAAAAACAATAAGATTCAATTTTACCGTGATATTAATATGGCTGGAGCCACAATCACAGACAGTATTTTTGCCGGTGGCGAAATAGACGGGCAACAAGTTAAGCCTAATACTTACTCTGAAGCAACAGAACTTAAACATAATATTGGTGTAATCCCTCCTGACAATATTGAAGGTTTAAAGGGAATAGAAAAATTTGCTGCTAACAAAATATTTGAAACAGTTGAAAAGATTTTCCAAAACATTCAGCTTTCTATCAGCTTTTATATATCACAAAGTGGTGAAACCAACGGTCTAGACCAAATAATTCTTACTGGTGGAACTGCTTATATGAAAAATTTTAAAGAATTCATAGAAGAAAGTCTTGAAGTTCCAACCGCTTTAGCAGAACCCTTTTCAACTATGCAAATAGGCGATATAAAGTATGAAGAAGAAAAAAGGATTCAAGATTCAGCTGCATTAAGCCCAGTTTTAGGAGCAGGGTTATATCAAGAATCGCCAGATATCATTAACTTTATAGACATTCTTTTCCCAAATAAAAACAGGAAATCATCAGCCAGCGCTTCACTTAATTTATCTGGTGTTAGTTCTAAATTCGGATCAAATCTTAGTAATTTATCTTCAAAACTTTTTCAATTAGACGAAACTAAATTACGAATATTAGCAGTATTAATTATTATTGTTTTAATTGTAGGTTTTGCTGCTCCTGTAATAATTGTAAACAAACGTCTTAATACAATTAAAGCAGATTATAAAAGAATGGATAAAGAGCTAAGTAAATTAAAACAAGATCAGTCAGAAGTAGATAAACTTTTAAAAGAACAAGAAAATTTGAAAAAATATGCCAATTTATCTGATGAACTAAAAAGTTATAAAATTCTAAATACAAAGCTTATTATAAAGATATTATCTTTAGTTCCTCAAGAAATATTTATTACCGATGCAACCTTTAACTTAAATTCTAGCAATCCAACAGTTGTTCTAAATGGTCATGCAGATAATTCAGATTCTGTATTTACTTTCCTTTCCTTACTAACTAAAGAAAGTCTTTTTCACAATCCTGTATTAAAATCTACTAAAGAAATAGAAATTGACCAAGAAAGATACTTCATAAGATTTGAAATGTCTACAGGAATAGATATTGATCACCTTTATCCAGATGATGAAGATGCTAAAAATGGCAATGAAGCAGATGAAGATGATGGGGATGAAGGAGATGGAGGTGAAGAAGATTAATTATGGCTGAATTTAGCATTACCAACTGGCTTCAAGAATCCAAAGAAGATCCTAAAAAAGCAGCTCCCATATTAGTTGTTATTGTAGTTGTTGGATTTCTTGTTTGGAAATTCGGTTATTCACCAAAAGCAGCAATGATAGCAAAAGAACTGAAAAAAAACAAAGGCATAGAACGTGACATGAAAAATTTTAAAAATGCCGCGAATCAGCTTGAAGATATAAAACTTAATATTGAAGAAATGAAAACAAAATGGGGAGAAAGTCAAAAACTCTGTTACAAGGAAATGGAAAGAACAGATTTTCTAAAAAGAGTCAGGGAACTAGCAACAAAATCTAATATAAATGTAAAAAGCATTAATCCATTGCCTGAAGAAGAAATTACAATAGGAGTAGTTCCTGCGAAGAAATTTTCAGTGCAATTTAATTATTCTGGTGATCTGGAAAAGCTTTTAACTTTTATGCGTTTTGTTGAATTGGAGCCTAAAATAACCTTTATGCCCATACCAAAACTTGCTCCAAATGCAAGTGGAACATTCGACATTGCTTTAAAAGTTACAACAATTCTTCTTCCTGATGTTATATCTACCGATATGGCAGAAGGAGGAGATGAAGACGAAGGGGATGAAGATTAACTTTCCAACGTAATGAATATTAAACAATTTTTTTTCGTCAGCCTGATAATATTATCTATTGCTATGGGATTAAACTGGTTTAAACATAGACCAGTAAAACCTGTCAACAAAGATAAACCTTCTTCAAAACCACGTCAGGCTCTTAATTATAAAGATCTTGAAATAGACGAAAATAAAAAAGAAGAGGATGATGAAGAAGAAGATAAAGAAAAGGAAGAAAAAGAAGAAAAAGAGGAACAAGGCAGTAAAAAATATGAAGGTGAAGTAGTAGAAGAAAATGAAAACGAAGGGGATGGAAGTGAATCATCCGAACCTATAGTAACAGCCTCAGAAACAGCAGAAATTACGGCTTCAGAAACCTTAACGGTGGAAAACCCACTAAAAGATGACCCAATAATACAAGATTATTTTAAGATGACAAGAAATCCATTCGAAACATCTCCATATGCTCAATTGGTTGAAAAATTAAGGATAGAAGCGGAGTTAGCCGCTCGACCTGTCGTCGAAGAAAAGAAAATAGTAAAAGTTCCGAGAATTATGTCTAATGCAAGATTTAATGGAACAATTGAAACAGAAAGAGGACCTAAAGTCATTGTTGATGGTAATGTATACGAAAAAGGCAACGAATTGAACGGCTGTATTATAAAAGAAATTAGACCTAATATAATTATTTTAGAATCAAATACAGACAAGTGGTTATTACCTAAAACTGGAGTAAAAATACAAATAGATAAAGAAACTGGCGATTTTTCAATAGACGATAGCTTTGATTAACTTGTATTCACCAATAACTTTTTATCTTTTATCTTAAATCTTAAATCTTATATCTTATATCTCTTATCTTTTATCTCTTATCTTTTATCTTTTATCTTTTATCTTTTATATTATATCTTTTATCTTAAATCTTAAATCTTATATCTTTTATCTTAATCTTAAATCTTAAATCTTAAATCTTAAAAAAAAATACCGATATACTAAGTATGAAAATACTGTATAAAATTATATCTATTGTCTTCTTGCTTGCTTTTGCTGTTTTTAGCACAGGATGCAATAAAAATGAACTATACCCTGCTTCTGATATTCAAATAACAAAGGTAGACCCTTACAATATTATACCAACAAGCAATAACTTTGATTCAATTGATGACGGAGTTATCACAATGAAGCTTTTAAATTCTATTCCTTGTGATCTCATAAGTTATGATTTATCTTATAGAACAGTTCTGAATGATCCAATAGAAAGCCTAAGTATTTCACAAATAAAAACAAATCTACCATTGGCTGAAAAAGATACAGAAGTAGAACTAACATTAAAACCTTATACTCAACAATTGTTAAATCTTTTACAATCAACTTCTTCAGAGATTTCACCGATAAGAGCAACAGTAATCTTACATTTTAGAGATGTAAATAAAAACGATATATATAGAGAAGCTTCATTTTTATTATACAAATATGAAAGTACTTCAAGTGAATGACCTATGAGATTTATAAGTAAAAAAACTATATTCATATTTCTCCTGATGTTATCAGGAGCTTTTGCTATTCCAGGTTATTCTCAAAGTTGGCAAAGAGCAGGCAATAGAGCTGGTCGAGCTAATACAAGAACCACAAATACTAGAAATACAAATACAAGAAATACTTCTTATAATAATGTTAATAATAGGAATAGCAACAGTAATAGTAATAGAGCTTCAGTTAGTTATTCCACACAACCAAGTGTAGAAACTTCATTTTATCCAACAATAAGACAAAACTTTTCTGACCCTTATGAAAGCAATAATAATCAACAACCTGGCTGGGCTCAGTTAGGTAACAGTGCTATGATAAGACATGGCTCAAATCTCTCTAACAATACTCAGCAGGAAAACAAGCTTTCTCCTGAAGTATTAGAAACCATAAGACAACTAAAAGCTGAATATGCAGAACCAGAAGCAAGATATCAAGTTGCAGCTCCTGCTCCTGCTCCTACTTCAGCTCCTAACGAACCAAATATAACAGCTAAAAAACCAAATAGTTTAATAGCACCAAATACGGATTCCAGCTATTCAAATAAAAGCAACAAAAATAATCAAAACGGCATAGATATTCAAAGATCTACAATATCTTTTCCACCAAACAAAAATATAAGAATTAAATCATTAGATTTTAGACAAACTGATGTCGCCGATGCTTTACGTTCGCTCGCAAGAATCATAAACATAAATCTAATGTTAGGAAGTGGAGTTTCCGGAAAAACCATTACGGTTTTGTTTAATGATGTCACAATGGAAGAAGCGTTTAATACTATCCTTGTAAATTATGATTTATCCTTTTCTTGGGAAGGAAAAATACTAAGAATCTTCCAGTCCAGTGATGCTCCAACCTTTACAAGAATATTCAGTATTCAGCATACAAATGCAATAGAAATACAGCCAATGATTGCCAGACTACTTACTCCTGGTAAAGGCACTTCAGAAATAGATAGCAGAACTAATTCAATAATTGTTAAAGATACTTTAGAAAAACTTACAGAAATAGAAAATATGTTGCCCCAGATAGACGTTCAAGAAACAGGTTTAGAAATTACATCAAGACCTGTTACAGAAGTTTTTTATCTTAATTATGCTGATGCAACAACCATAAATGAAGCCATACAAATGCTTTCTGAAGGTGCAAAAATAAAGAATTTTTCTTCAAGTGCAGCATCTCAGGCTGGTGCAGCTGGTGGCGCAACCACCTCTGGTCGTATGGATATGATGATTATAACTGATACTTTAACAAATTTAGATAGAATTAGAGAACTAATAGATAAGTTAGATGTTCCACCAATTCAAGTAACAATTGATGCCCATATCTATGAAATAGACAAGAGTAAAGAAGCTCAAATGGGTGTAAACTGGCAAAAAAATATTCCAGTAGCAGGAATGAGTGAATCTAATGTTTTTCAAGCTACAATAGCCCCAATGAGTGATACTACAGGTGGAACAGGCGTATTCAGATTTGGAAGTCTGGATGTTAATCAGTTTACTGCTGTTTTATCTTTGTTAAATACAGGAAGATTTGCAAAGGTTCTTAGCAATCCAGTAATTACAACATTAAACAATAGACCAGCTAATATAACAGTTGGTCAAGCTATTTCATATATTTCTGCCTCAACAGTTAGTGAAGGTGGGCAAGTTTCAAATACAGTATCTCAAGCTCAAGCTAATATTTCTCTTGATGTAACACCTTCTGTTACTGGGAATGATGAAGTGTTTCTTGATATAACTCCAAACATATCAAGCGTATTAGGTTACACTACTCTCGGTGGAAACTCTACACCTAACCTTAGTAACCGAAGTGCAAAAACTCAAGTCATTTGTAAAAATAATCATACTATTGTTATTGGTGGTATGATAAAAACAGATAAAAACGAATCAATAAACAAAGTTCCAGTCCTCGGCAATTTACCAGGTATTGGAAAATTATTCCAAAGTAAAACTACTAACGAAAACAGAACAGAATTGATTATTTTTATCACCCCTCATATAGTTAAAGAAAAAGTATCTAAGCACAATTCATCTGTATTAAGTTCAAGACCACGTATGTCTTTAGACCAATAACCCCCTTTAGACAACTAAAGCTTGCAAAGTATCATACAAATATTTAAAATATATAATATATACTTTAGGGGATTGTATTTTGTCTGACCAAAATAAAGAGCAAGAACTGATTGAACAATTAAGTTCAGATAAAAGAAGCTTAAGAATACAAGCAGTAGTCAAACTAACGAGAGTTGGTAATTCTCAGGCTGCTTTGGCAGCATTATCTGCTCTTGCTGCCAAAGGTGACCGTGAAGAAGCTTTTTTCATTTCTCAAGCTATCGCAAAAATAACCCAAAAACTAGAAAAAAAACTTGGCTCTTTTAATAATACAACACCTAATACTAGCGAAGTAACTGAAACCCCACAAAATACCAATAACGCAAATCAATATTATTACCAAAATAATTCTGAAACAAAAAGTTTAACAACATATGATTTTTTATCTGCTACTAATGAAAGAGCAGCAACATTACTTAAATATGTTAGAGAACACCCATCAGAAATACCAGAAGCCCTTCTTCCTTCTGTAGGTGTTTTTTTAGGGAAATTTGGTGACACTAGAGATTCAGATTTTATTTTAAAATATTTACAAACACATCATAATACCCTAACCCTTCCATACATTAGTGCAGCAGAAAAAATAGATTCTAAAATATTAATACCTGTTTTACCTTATTTACTTGCTAGCAAAGAAGCTTTAGTTAGATCTAGAGCGGTAATGGTTCTCCAAAAAATAGACCAAACAGAAGCAGAAAGACACTTTCTACATTTATTAGCTTCGACACAAGCTGAAGATCGGTTAGCTGCTCTTGAAATAAGCTTTTTGTTTCCTTTTAACCGCGTTAAAAATTATATTGTAGCTTTGTTGCCAGAAGAAAAAGATGCTGATGTTTTCAAAGCCTGTGCAACCGTTTTAGCATCCAACCCATCTCTTGATTTAGCTTTAAGAATTTTGGATGTTCTTGAAACATTGCCACCACAACAAAGAAAGCCCATAACAGCAATTTTCAATATTCTTTCTGTGGCAATAAAATCTGCCAGAGTTTTACCAGCACAAGAAGCTACACCTCAAGCTCTAGTTTTAGCTTGGAAAAGAGAAAGACTTAAAAAGTTTTTGAATGATTTAGAAATACAATTATGTACTACAACTGGCGAAAGAAGAGAAGGTTTAATAAGCTGGTTAGAAAAAAATATTAATATTCCTGATGTAGCAGAATTTGTTGAGCATCTTTCATTAAATCCTCAGACAGAAGATGTTTATCAAAGATTAACTTCCTCAAATAACGATAATTTAGTATTACCCAATATAGAATCAATATTTGACTCTGCAAGTAATGCTAGTTCTGCTAAACCAGTACCCATTAAGAATAAACCCCAAGAAAAAAAGATTGAACCGCAAATTAAGCCGGAAGTCAGAACAGAAACTCAAAGACAAAACTCCTACAGCAGTGAACAAGAAACTGCTGTCCCTGAACTGACAGAAGTACCTGACTCAAGTAGCAATGCTCCTACTTCAAGCATAGAAAAGCCTTTAGATGCTGACAGACAACAAATTAAACAGCTAAAAACACTTGATATGCAGCAATTCCTTACTGAAAAGCAAAGTATTATAGATTTAGCCGAAAATAGTTTTACTTCTATACCAGTAAGAGTTGAAGCTTTAAATACTTTATTACGTTTATCACCCGGTCCAAAATTAAAGACAATAGGAGTTAAGGCGTTAGATGATACTGATATAAAAATAAAAACAGCGGGTTTTAAAATCCTTGAACGTGTTGCTCCTGATGTTTTAAAAGATAAATTATCTGAATTATTGTTGTCTACTGATACCAATATTAGAGTTAGAGCAATACGTTTTGGTTTGAAAGTTAACCAAGAAGAATCAATACAAGCTCTTGAGAAACTAATTTCTTCTTCAGACCAAAATCATCGTTCATATGCAATTAGCTGTCTTGCCTTATGTCCATTTGAATCTGTATACCATATTTTAATAAAAGCTTTGTTGAATGAAAAATACGACTTAGTAGCAAAACAAATAACTGCTGTTTTATTAAGTAATCCTGATCCTGTTATTTTGTCTATGCTAGACAAAATTAGCGTAATTGCTACTGATCCAAATATAGAGATGGTTGTTTCACAGGCTAGAAATGAACTTGAAGAAATATTAAATTCTATGCCTGCAAAACAAAGTGATTTAAAAGAAATAGATGTTTTCCAGAAATCAACAGATAAGATAGACAAGCCTTATTCTGTAGAAAATGTAAGAAAACTTACTAATAAAATTGCCTCAGAAAAGAAACAATCAGATAAAAATGCATCTGGGAAGAAATCTTTCTCTGACATATTGAAAAATATTAATGGAACAACTCTTATGGTTGTAGGATTAGTGATACTAGTAGTATCAGGTACTATTTACGGAATACTTAATCCTCCAAAAACAGGTAGTTTTAACCCCAGTAAATACAAACAAGAAAATAGAACTAACGAACGCAATATTGGTAGAAAAGGATTTGGTGGAAGTAGCGGTAGTTCTCTCAGAATGAATAGAACTAGCACTATCACAGGCGATGTCACTCAGATAATATCCGAAACAAGTCTAGTAATGGTATCAGACTCAGATAAATCAGAAGTAATGGTAAAATTCAAAGGCAAAGAAGCTAAAGGATTAAAAAAAGGCGATAAAATTAGAGTCACTTGTATGCCATACAAAAAGAATCCTAACAATATTATACTTGCTAATGGTTCTAAATTAACCAAAATCAGTGATTCCAAATAAAAAATGAATAAGAATAGTTGGTTAGATAAACTAGAAGCAAAATATGGCAACTGGGCGTTAGACGGTCTTATATATTATGTTACCGGACTAATGGTTTTGGTATTTATTCTTCATAATGCTGGTTATTTGCCTTATTCTGTTTTAGTCCTAGATGGCAATCTTGTTATGAAAGGCCAGATATGGCGTTTAGTAACCTTTCTGCTGATACCAATTAGTCATAACCCAATTTGGCTATTCTTTGAGTTATTGATAATAATAATGTGTGCAAACGGAATAGAACAAGCTATGGGTTCATTCAGATTATCATTATATTATGTTCTTGGTGCTATTTTTATGATTGTAGCATCTTTAATAGAACCAACAATCCAATTAAATAGCTATATAATGTATCTTAGCCTTTTCTTTGGTTATGCAACGCTTTATCCAAATGAAGAAATGTTATTTATGTTTATTATCCCTATAAAAATAAAGTATTTAGCTTTTTTATCAGGCTTTTTTATTCTAATAAGTTTTGTTTCAGTTCCTTTCACTACTAAAATAGCGTTGCTTTTATCATTAGCAAATTACATTATATTTTTTGCAATACCTGCATTTATGGGCATTAAATATGCAAGACAACAAAATAAAAGACGAAAAGCCTTTGAAGAAGCTGCTTCTCCTCAAAGAGAATATCGTCATAAATGTTCAGTTTGTGGGAAAACAGATGTTAGCAATCCTGAATTGATTTTTAAATACTGTGTCTGCAAAGAATGTGGTGAAAATGGTGTAGCATTCTGCCCAGAACATCTAGAAGAGCACAAGAAATTAATGAATGGTAAATAAATATGAAAAAAAAATTCTATTTATTCTTTTTTTTATTAACAATAGTTTTTTTTATTACATTTACTAGCATAGGTTGCTTTCACGACCATAATCACAGCTTTACAGAACAAAACGAAATTGAAAATAACAAAATACTTATAAAAAATCGTGAAATTTCTTCCAATACAAATTTCAATCAAAATTTTGGGGAAATGTCACTAGAGATTAATCAAGGTTCCTGTGAAGAAGGATTACTATCTATTAGTCAAACTTCTATAAAGGCTTTACCAGGAATTCTTAATTTAAGAAATGTTATAAAACAGTCTACTAAACCTGAATTTGGAATTTCTAGAGCAAATATAACTAATCTAACAAATGAATACGATGAAATATCCACTAATTATTATACTATTGAACTTATAAATAAAAAACGAAGTTCTATGATTTTAGCCAATCCAGCTAAAATAACGTTTAATTACGATAATGATTATCCTCAAACTAGGTTTTATGCAGCAAAAAGAAATGATGATAAATGGTATTTGTTAAAACCTAGTCAATACAATAAAACTTCTTTAAGTTTTCAAACCTTTTCTTTTTCAGACTGGCTTTTATTAAAAGAAAAGAATTATAGCTATATAGAAAATGCTCCTTCGATAACAGCCTCCTCTACTTTAACCACAAATGGCAAAAATGGTAATTTTAAAAGTAATTTAGAAATAAAAGTGTCT
The DNA here is from genome assembly GCA_946407375.1 of uncultured bacterium. Taxonomy (GTDB): domain Bacteria; phylum Muiribacteriota; class Ozemobacteria; order Ozemobacterales; family Ozemobacteraceae; genus RUG334. Next base: position 1,012 of record CAMJNS010000080.1, on the reverse strand, counting down.
GCTCCTTATAATAATTCGGGAAAATATATTTTAAAGATTGCCGGTAGAAGCAATTTTCCACTTTTATATGATTCAAAAACATTAACGGCTTCAAGTAGTTATGAGATTAACTTATCTTCGTTGTCTCAACCAGAAACAGATGCAGAACTCTCTACTTATTCTGTTATACTAAACATGAAGGATTACAATTTATCAGACGTTCCCGAATTTATAGTATTAACAGCAGAATACACCGACTCCGAAAAAGGTCATTGTTATATTAGTCAAAAAAGAGTAGCTTTTCTTGAAGGAGTTGAAGAAAAAGAAGAAAAACCAGAAGACCTTGCTCCTTACATTATTAATTCGACACCCAATAATAATACTGGCACAGAAATTATACCTATAAAGAGTAAAATTGTAATTGAATTTTCTCAAGAAATGGACATAAATTCTGTTGAATCAGCCTTGGAAATATCTCCAAAGGCAAATAAAGTTATTAAAACCTGGTCTTCAAACAACAAAAAACTCACACTTGATTGTACCTTTGATACTTTTCAAACCTATACTTTGAAAATAAATAAAGAAGCAAAATCTAAAAAAGACATAAATTTTGAAAATGACTTTATATTAATATTCGGAACTCCAAAGGGCAGCAATCCTACTGACACTAAAACAAATACTAAGACCAACACAAACACAAATTCAGATACGAATACTCAAACCGATACTAATTCTAATACTCAGACAAATACTAACTCTAACACTAATTCAGACACTAATACTCAAACTAATACTAATACTCAGACGAATACTAACACAAACACTAGTTCAGATACTAATACTCAAACCGATACTAATACTCAGACGAATACTAACACAAACACTAGTTCAGATACTAATACTCAAACCGATACTAATTCTAATACTAATACACAGACTAATACCCAGACTAATACTAACTCTAACACTAATTCAGACACTAATACTCAAACCGATACTAATACTCAGACGAATACTAACACAAACACTAGTT
>CAMJNS010000079.1 GCA_946407375.1 uncultured bacterium | reverse complement strand
CTTCTGCTTCAAGTATATCTCGCATTATTGGATTTTCTTTATGTTCACTTCTAATTAGTAATTTTAATCCAGTTATGTCTGGTTTGGCTCTAAGATCCAATTCTAACCAGTTGTGGGTGTTGGATTTTATGTTAAGTTTATGGACAAAAGTGACTTTATCACCCTGCTTGATGTTTTCTTTTTCATATTTGGAAAGCATCATATTAAAATTGCTCTGAAGATATGGTTGAGAAGAGACTTTTTCTAAGGGAATTTTATTGGCTTCTACTGTAACTGTTAAGGTAAGAATACCTTTTAGAGGATCCCAATCTGTTATTTTGATGCTTGTTTTGTTCCATTCTGGAAACTTAACTCGGGGCAACATAGCAAAAGCTCCATTAACAATAGATAAAAAACATATTATTAAAATGCTTAAGAGAGTGATTCTTTTACACATTTATATTCTCCTAAAATATTTAATGACTCAATTTTACTTTATTGCTAGCTTTTGAGCAAGTATTTATATTTTTTTTAATAAATAATGTACATAACTTTGCTAAAAAATATAAAAATTAATGCTTTAAATACTAGACGATTACACATTTTTTTCTTATAATAAACAAAAGTATAAATATAAGCTAATAAGCAGGTATAATTATGATCAAAAATCGTTTACGTATTTCATTAAATCTTTTCTTATGTTTGGCGATGGTATTATGTTTCTCTTTACCATCTTTTGCAGGTAATCTTAACATAAAATATGAACAGGTTGTTACTGACGAATACGGAAATGAACTAGGCTATCAAACAAAAATTATTAAAAAAATAGATGATTTGCCTCCTGGTTCACCTTGGCGAAACTATTTGAATACAAAGCTTGCAAATGGCAAAACCATTTATGAATATGCTTCTTCAATTAGTAAATCTCTTTCTAAAGATTTTAATTTAAATCTTAGCGATAGAGAAAGCAATTCTTATGCTTATAAATCTTCTTCTGATGGAAGCTATAATCTTAATATTTATACTTACGTAAATGATTTTGGTTCACAATCAAGTAAAACTTACTTGTTTATGCACGAATTTGGTCATATTGTAATGCTTAATTCTTATCCAAAAAGTTATAATTTTGGTAATCTCGATTATGGTAACGACAATAAACACTATTTACATGAAATTCTTCCAAATTATAATACAGCTTGGGTTGAAGGCTGGGCAGATGGTTTTGCTGCAGCAAATAATAATGGGTTAGTTTTTGGTTATGACCTTAAACAAAGTGATGCTCTTAATTGTCTTAAAGGTAATACCTTTGAAGAAATGACTCGTAATGAATTATTTGTTGCAAAAGTTCTTTATGATTCTTTCAAAGATATAACTGGTGGTCAAGCCGCTGCTTACGATGTTTTTGCCAAAACTGGTCCTCATTATTCTTTGTATGAATATTGTAATAAGTATGTAGCTTCTTATCCAGAAAATAAGGTTGGCTTAGCTAAAATATTAGTTGAAAACAGCTATGGTAAGATTTCTTTAAAAGAACTTCTTACTTATGTAAATGGTGGTTCTTATACAGTTTCAAGAGATTTGTATAATTATTTACAAAGTGCTGGAATGTTAAATGGCACAGCTACTAATAATTATGCTTCTAATAGTAAACCTACTAATACCACTACTAGTAATACTAAGCCTTCTTTATGGTCTCGTATAGCTAGTTTCTTCAAGAAACTATTTGGAAAGAAAGAAGAAGTTGTTTCTTCTCCAGCAACTACTACAGGCGTAGCTTTGAATCCTGTTGTAACTAATGATGAAGCTTTATACAATCGTTATACTGATGGAGCTATCTCAATTTCTGGTTCTATGGATGCTCCAAATAGAGTTAGTTCTGCTGTTATAGAAGATTTAGCATATGATTCAAATCTTGATGCTTTATCTATTGAAGAAGTTCAGAAAGAATACACCAAATACTATAATGAATATAAAGAACTTGTATCTGCTCCAAATCCTGATGAAAAAAGAGTTAATGAAATCAGATACAAAATGGTTGAAGCAAAAAGAAAGCTGAATAAGCTTCAGGGTAAATAATAGATTAAAGTAGAAAAAAAAGCTTCGAGTTATTCTCGAAGCTTTTTTATTTATTTTTTTTATAAAAGGATATTATAGAAAATATTAATGGAAAATAATAAACCTAAGAAGAAATCAAAAAATACAATTTTAAAGGTATTTTTATCATTGTTTTGCATAGCTATATTTGCTTTTGTTCTACATGTTATATCTTTTTTTGTTCCCCCGATGGCTAGAAAAATAAGTTTTTCTGAATATTCTTTTAATGCCATTTATATGTTTTTGAGACCTGCAGAAGCTATGTGGAATAGATCTCATTATTATTATGATTTTAAATCTGATAATTATTGGGATGGTTATAGCTCTACGGCTTTGTTTTGGTTAAAGTTGTCGGCTGTAATCGGAGGAGCACCATCTCAAGCAGAATACAGTGGTTATTGTTTTTTTAAGAAGAAAGATATAAAAACGGCTATATATTGGATGGAAAAAGCAGCTAAACAAACCAATGAAGATAATAAGTATGATGATTATAAAGGGAGACTTGCTTTATTATACTGTCAAGAAGGCGAATGTAAAAATGAAGAAAAAGCTTTAGCCCTTTATAAAGAATCTGCTGCATTAGGGAATGAAAAATCAGCTCAAATGTATGTTTTGTTATTCAGATCTCTTTATCCAGGAAAGACTCCAGAAGAAGTTCTGAATAAGTAAGTCGATACTATTTAGAAGCTAAAAGAAACTTTAGAATACAGAGAATTCATAGCCCTGTCTTCCTTTTTTACTTAATAATTCTTCTTTTTCTTTATTCAGTGCTTTTTCTATTTGTAGATTATCAATTCCGAAGCTAATTCTATTAAAAAGCTTTGTAGCTTTTTCATATTTGTTTTTATCTGCTTCTTTGATTAATTCTAATCCCTTTTCTTCGTCTTTACCATTAGCCATATAATACATACCTAACAAATAGCGAGCTTCATTTGATTTTTGTTCTATGGCTTTGTTTAACCATTCTATGCCTTTGGCTTCATTATTAAGTTTAAAAAGATATAGACCACCTAGTTTATATTGACTTGGTGCATAACCTGCTTTTGCAGATTTTTCGTATAAACTTATAGCATATTGTTCTATATTAGGTTCTGATTCGCTTTTACAATAAGCAAAGTTTCCTATTTCGTGAATATCATCGCCACCACTAGTAAGTGATTTATAACATATAATTATGTATTCAATCATACCAATGTGCCCTTTTTTTACTAGAGGATTACTCATATAGCAGCCAACAAAAATAAGGAGAGCTATCAGAAGACAAAAAGCAAATCCTATATATATTTTAAATCCTTTATTCATAGTTACTTCAGCCTTTCAAATAATTATCTTTTATTATAAAAAGTCCCAAATTCTCTAATTAAAAGAATTTGGGACTTTAAAAACTGATTTTTTATTCTTCTTCAGTCGACTGCTTTTGATTTGGATTAGCAGTTATTTTCTTGAGAGTTGGGAAAGCTATAATGTCACGAATTGAAGCAGAATCGGTAAGAAGCATTATAACGCGGTCTATACCTATGCCTAGACCACCAGCAGGTGGCATACCATAACGAAGAGCATTTACGTAATCTGCATCCATTTCATGAGCTTCATCATCGCCAGCTTTTCTCTGTTCAATCTGAGCTTCAAAGCGTGCTAGCTGATCTTCAGAATCGTTCAATTCAGAGAATGCGTTAGCAAATTCCTTACCATTAATGAAAAGTTCAAAACGGTCACAGGTATCTGGTTTTTCTCTGTTTGCTTTAGCCAATGGAGAAATTTCTTTTGGATATTCAACTACGAATGTTGGTTCAATAAGGGTTCCTTCAATCTTTTCATCAAAGATTTTACCCATAATCTTAACTGCTGTATCTTTTTCTTCAATTTCTACATTAAGCTTCTTAGCTAATTCAACAAGTTGTTCTCTTGGAGAAGAATAAGTAAGTTCCTGACAACCAGTAACGTCTCTTACTAATTGAAGCATGCTGGCACGTTTCCAAGGTCTTGAGAGATTAATTGTTTTTCCTTGATATGGAACCTGTAAATCTTTATAGAAGAGTTGAGCTGCATTGCTTATAACTTCTTCAGCAAGTTCCAATACGGTTTCCATATTTCCATAAGCCTGATAACATTCCATCATAGTGAATTCTGGGTTATGGGTTGTGTCTATGCCTTCATTTCTGAAACTGCGATTGAGTTCAAACACTTTTTCAAAACCGCCAACCAAAAGGCGTTTTAAATAAAGTTCAGGAGCAATTCTCAAATACATTTCCATATCTAGAGTGTTGTGATGAGTAATGAATGGTCTTGCAGCAGCACCACCAGCTACTGGGTGCAACATTGGGGTTTCAACTTCTATAAAGCCCTTAGACCACATATAATCTCTGATGCATTTAATAATTCTACTTCGCTTTATTAAAGTATCACGAACTTCAGGATTAGCAATTAAATCTACATAGCGCTGTCTATAGCGCATTTCAACATCTGTTAAACCATGGAATTTTTCAGGCAATGGGTTAATTGATTTTGAAAGAAGTGTTACACTCTTTACTCTAACAGAAATTTCACCTGTTTTGGTTTTGAAACAACCACCTTCAACACCAATAATATCACCTGCATATATTTTCTTTTTTAGAATCGCATAATTTTCTTCGCCTAAAACATCTTTACGAATGTAGAGCTGTATTCTGCCAACCATATCCATTATGTTCATGAAAATAGTTTTGCCTTGGTCGCGTTTACCGATAATTCTACCAGCAACTTTTACATCAGGAGTTGTAAAATGTTCTTTTTCTTCTTCAGGAACATCTTTAGCTAAATTTTCATAGTATTCTTTTGCTTCTACAGTAGAATGAGTTCTGTCAAATCTTTGTCCGTAAGGATCAATGCCTTCATTTCTTAATTCTTCGATAACCTGTAGACGTTGTTCCTGAGTAGTATTTAGCTTTAATTCATCCATTTTTTTATAGTCCCTTCATTTTGAAATAAGAGTAAATAAAAAGGGCAAAACCCAAATTAGAGTTTTGCCCCCTAAAATCAAATCAGTTCGCTATTAGGAAATAGCTTTAACATCAATTGCCAGAGGGCCTTTTTCGCCTTGAGAAAGTTCAAATTCAACCATTTGACCTTCTCTTAAAGTTCTGTAACCATCGCCTGTAATTTGTTTGTAATGAACAAATATGTCCTTACCATCTGGACTTTCGATGAAACCATAACCTTTAACGTTGTCAAACCATTTTACACGACTTTGCATTTTAGATCTCCTAGAACAAATAATGCTGTGACTATTGCAGTATTTTGCAATTCAATTTTGCAGTCATATTATTAACACATTCTCTATAAATATGCAAGCAGATTTAAAATGTAACTATCTATATGTTCAATACACTTTTGGGTTTCTAAAGTTTTAGGAATAATACTAGAAATCAATTCAACTGTTTTATTTTCTTTTATTTTAAGCAAAGAAGATTTATAGTTCATTCCATATAGCCAACAGAATTGTAATAAACAAACATCCGTTCCTGATTTAATTTCAGAATATAATGCTTGCGAATTGTTTAATAGTTTTTTTACTATTTCTGGATTAGCTTCACCCATAGGTAAGTTCCAAAGCAAATCCTGATGACTATCAAGAGAATTGGTTCTGATAGCCTCTGTAAGCATAAAGAAAATATCTATTTTATCCGCATCTCTAGTTAAATTAGTGAAACGAACAGAACTTTCCGATAAAGATTCTGGAAGATTCAAGCTATTATGGTAATGAACAGCATCTAAGATATTCTGAGCATCTTTTTCTTCTAAAACATCAAATAGTTGATACTCATTGATAATTGAAAAACCCTGCTGACCATGGTTTACAGATTTTGAATCTGAGAACGTTTTGTAGGTCTTATATTGGGAAAAACGCCCTATATCGTGGTATAGCCCGCAAAGCTCGGCAATAAGGCAATCTTCTTCAGACCATTTTTCTTTATTCGCTATAAAAATAGCGTTGGAAGCAACTCTCTTAATATGTTCGAGTTTTTCTTCTAATAGTTTACAATAATTGCCGTCGCTTTCTTTAAAACCAACAATATAGTTATAAAATCTGCTTACTAAAATATTATATTGTTCTTTATTCATTATTTTCTTTCAAATTATAATCGTCTTCTGCTTGAGCGACCTCTTCTTCGTGCTCTTTTTGACAATTTTGGCGGTTCTTGTTCTAACAAAGGAATTACTTCATCCGCAAGCAATCTCGCTTGCCAATCGTGTAGTATTTCGCTTTGCGTTAATTCACCTAAAGTTTGTGGTCTTAGTTTTGCTAAACTATATAATGCATGAGATGGGGCTAACACAGATGGAGGAATGTTTTCCCTTGCTGCGACTTTGTCTCTTACTTCTTTTATGGCTTTTGCTAATTCGCCTTCCCAAGCATTAAGAAGTTCTTCTTTGGAATGTTTTTGAATAGGTCTTTCTAGACCGACTAACTCTGCATCTAGACCAGCTCTTATAGCTTTTTGAATATCTGTTCCATATCTGGCAAGAAATTCGTGATTCATTCCTTTTATGGTATTTAATCCTGCTATGCTTCTAGGACAAAGTCTTGCTATTTCTAACAAAGATTGATTGCTAAGTAACATAAATGGGGCACGATCAACAGTTGCAGCTATACTTTCTCGTAATTTCCATACTTCACGTAAAACTGCTAAAGAACGAAGAGAAAGATAAGAACTTCCTTTTATATGAAATGCATAGGGATCTGGTTCCTGTATTTGAGCTTCTCTAGCTTGTTTTGCTATAGAATCACATTCTTCCATAACCCATTCTAAGCGACCAAATTCATTTACTTCGTGTAATAAACAGTCATAAACTGGTATTAAGCACACAGCATCAAGTAATCCGTATTCAATCATTGCTGTTGTTAAAGGTCGTTTAGACCAATCACATCTTTGTAAATGCTTATCTAATGTAAAACCTAGATATTTTTCAGTAAGAGCTCTAAGACCCAGCTCTGTCATTCCAATTAATTCTGCAGCTTTTCTTGTATCGAACATTCTTGGAATAAAAATCTGCAAGTCTTTGGCTAACATTGAAATGTCAAAATCTCCACCATGAAAAAGCCACATACACTTACTTTTTGCTGCAAAGTCTTGAAAAGGTGTAAAGTCAGAAATAGCTTGTGGGTCCATTATAGCTGCTTCTTTTCTAGTGGCTATTTGTATAAGGTTAACTTTTGCATAGTAACGATAGAAGGCAGCGGATTCTACATCGACAGCGATTACATCTTCGTTTGTTGCTCTTTTGAAAAAAGCAGCAACTTCTTTAGTAGTCTCAATAACCTTTGCTTTGGTTATAAAAGGTGACGGATTAAAAGCTATATTCATAAAGTTATATTATTTTCTTATATATTTTTGTAGGTGACATTCTATACTATTTTTTAAAATAAATCAGTAATTTTTTTATTAATTTATTTAAAGAGAAAGAGCAGTGCAAAAAATAAAAAAAATATTGCCACTGTACAAGTTATGAAATAGAATCATATTTGAGAATATCAAGTTGTTATTGTAGTTGGTATTTGTTGTTGTTAATAAAGCTATAAGCAAAAAAAAATCATAAATAAATGACTGGCTTAAAGCTTATTGCTTAGAGCTTAACGCTTTTCATAACAGCAATAAAAACAGAAACTAGCTTGTTAAAAGAAAGGATAGGAACAGTAAAAATGACCGATATTAATGCAAGATTAGAAGCAGTTGGATTGAAGGCAGCAGATATTATGCTCCCCAAGAAGGGAACAGACCTTTCAAAATGGGCAGTAGTAGCCTGTGACCAGTATGAATCAGAAAAAGAATACTGGCAATCAGCTTCAGATATAGTTGGTGAAGCTCCATCAACTCTCAGACTTATTTTCCCAGAATGTTATCTTGAAGATAATGATGGTGACCAGCGCATAGCCAACATCAATGCTTCAATGAAGAAGTATGTTGATGCTAAGCTTTTTGATACATATAAAGAATCTTTCTTTTTGGTTCGCAGAACTTGTAGTGGTGTATCAAGATGGGGCCTTATGGCTGCTTTAGACCTTGATCGCTATAGCTGGGAAAAAGGTTCTAAGACCTTGATTAGAGCTACTGAAGGTACAATTCTTTCCAGAATTCCACCGAGAAAGAAAATCAGAAAAGACGCTCCTCTAGAAATACCTCACATCATGGTTTTGATTTCTGACGAAAAGCGCTCTGTAATTGAACCATTAGCCGCTAAAAAAGACAGCCTCAAATCTGTTTATGATGTTGAACTTATGAAAAACGGTGGTCATCTCGAAGCTTGGCTTGTAAATTCTGATGAAGACAAAGAAAACATCTGCAAAGCTTTCGAAACAATTTATGCTGCTCTTGATAAAAATAATCCATTACTTTTCGCTATGGGCGATGGTAACCACAGTTTTGCAACAGCAAAAAGCTGCTGGGAAGACATTAAAGCTACTCTTACACCAGAACAGCAGAAAAATCATCCTGCAAGATTCTGTCTTGTTGAATTAGAAAACATTTTCGATCCAGGTCTCGTTTTCGAACCAATTCACCGCGTATTCTTCAATGTTCCAGAAGATGTATTCTTAAATGAACTCAAGAAGAATGCTGAATCTATTTCTATAGAAGAAGTTGGCTGCAAGAACTGCATCGCTGACAAGATTAAAGACCAGAGCGAACAGCGCTTCGGTTACTGTGTAGCTGGCAAGCACGCAGTTGTTACTCTTAAGAAACCAGCTGCCAACATTGCTGCTGGCACTTTGCAGAAGGTTATCGACGAACTCGTAAAACAAAAATACAATATCGGCTACATCCACGGTGCTGATGTTACTGATAAACAGGGTTCTGAAAAAGGCAACATCGGTATCTTCTTACCAGCTATCGATAAAGGCACATTCTTCGAAACAATCATTAAAGACGGTGCATTGCCTCGTAAGACCTTCTCTATGGGCGAAGCCAACGAAAAACGCTTCTACATGGAAGCCCGTGCAATCAAATAAAAAGAAGCAAAGCTTCTTTTTATACAATCGCTAATTCCTTACTAAAAAAGAAACTCCCTCTTGTGGGCTGCCGTCACGAAGAACCTTCCCCATAGCAGATCTTCCCCCTCTGGGGGAAGTGGATTTGGCGCAGCCAAAGACGTTAGGGGCTGACTGCGAAAGCAGTCGGTGGCAATCTAGTAATTATAAAAAAGTAGTTCTCTGATAAGCGATTAGTAAAAATGCTCGCCATTTAAGGCGAGCATTTTTATTTGAGCCTGACTAAGAAACATTAAAGCATAATCTCCATATATTCTCTGATTATATTATCTACATGAAATAGTTTTGCGTAATCCATGAGTTTATTTAGATTTTTATCTTTCCTACCAACATAAGTCCTTAATGCAGTCTGAAAATCCTGGATTTCAAACCATGTTCTAGATCTTACCAAATCACAAATAGTTCTTTCCAAATCGTAAATTGGAATAGTATGCCCAAAAGACGTATTTCCTGTAATGACTCCTACAGAAAGAAGTTCCTTTTTTACAGTAAATACTTTAATTCCATCTTTGATAAGTGCAGATGTTCCATAACCTGTATATACAGTAATTGTTTTTTGCGTAGGTTCCCTGTCAACTAGACCATGATAATAAAGTGCTTCATCGTGAGAAAAAACACCTTGTGGGCATCGTAAAGACAAAATATAGTTTTCGTCTTTCAAAGTATCAGGAGAGACATATATCCCATAAGCCACACGTTCAAAATTGTTTTTTTTAATAAAACTATATAATTGAAATTTAGAAAAACCTTTGTTTATCGCATTTTTTGTCAAAAGGGTTCCAGAAGTATCAATAATTTTTTCAATATTATCCATTTTCTTACTTTACTTTCTTGCTAATATTATAATTGATATTAGCAAGAAAGTAAAGTAAATTATAAAATTGACCAAAGTTCTGCTTGGCATTATAAGAGATAGAAACACAAGGCTCGTGTATGACGAGCTTTTTCTTATTAGATAAATTCTTTTCCAATTTACAGCCTAAAATGGAATAAGACAATCCTTATTCCAAAAATTGAAATAAGGGGGAAAAAAATTAGTGGTTTTACCTTAGATTCTCTCTATATCTTCGATTTTGTATTATCTGCTTATTCTTGGACTCTTATCTGAGCGTTAAGACGGTCTACTTGCTTTAATAACTCAGCGTCACTGGGTTGAAATTTTGGAATATCCAAATAGTCCGAATAAAGAGAGAATCTTTTTATTTGATGAGCTTCACTTGTGATTTCTGTTTCAGTCTTAAAATCATTTTTAACAGCTTCTTCAGCTATATTCATTATTTTCTGTTCATTGAGTTTGTTTATTAGGTTTTGAACTTGCCCGATACTTTCAAAAAGTTCAGATGTTTCTGGGTATTGAGCTTTTATATCTTCTTCAGGAAAAGAAGAAGGTCTTAGTTGTTGATGCCAATAATATCTCATTATGAATGGAAGATCATAGGGAACGGATTCTAGATTCCCATTATATGGTTCGGTTAGAGGACCCATCAAGCCAAGTTGCATTCCTTCAATAACATAATTACTATCGTCTGCAGTAGATCTGCCACTTTCGCCTTTTAAATGAGCTTCTAGAAATTCATAAGCGTGTTCTAACTCTCTAAACCAACAGTATCGTAATATTACAGCTTTGGCTTCCATTATTTTTATATTTAAATGGTTAATTTTTTCGTCATAGCTTAAATCAGGGTATGATGTAATTGCATAAACATTATTACGCCAGAGCAAAGTTATTGTTTCTAAAGATATTGCTGCAAACTTTTTAATTTTTGCAGTAATTGCTTTGGTTGCAGTAATAAAAGTGCTGCCTTCATTAAGAATATCAGTGGTTTTAGCTATTTCTTCCCAAGGTTTTTCATAAAAAGCGTAAAGCAAAGCCTGCAAACTCTTTAATGAGTTTTGTAAAACTGTTTCAACTTTGAAATGAACTGAGTATGGGGAAGCACCACTCTGTATTTGCAGTCGATTTAATATGTAATTAGAATAAGCAGTTCTTATAAAAGCAATAGAATCATAGATTAAATATACACTAGATAATATTAAAAGCATTATAAAAAAATGCTTCAAAAAGAATATGCCATGCATAGCTGAAAAGGTAAATAATACCAATGATGCTAATGCTATATAAAAAGCATTTTGATGATGCTGGCTATCTTTATTTGAACGAAAATAGATTAAATAAAGTTTACCTAATTGTGAAAAAAGAGGTTCCGATGCAGCTATATAATTAATCATGTTTTCAAATCTTTCTGGTGTATTAGAAGGAGGCTTTGAAATATAGCTTTTTTCTAAATCCGTTAAATTTGCATAATTAGGTCTGCTCAAACCACATAATGGGCAGGTTCGAGCATTGGACATGATTGCCGCATGACATCTACGACAGTATGTTGTTAACATTGGGACAGCCATAACGAAATGTATTATATCATAGTATAAGACTTAATTAAAGTTTACGTTTTCCCTGTTTTCTATGGTAATTTTCTTAAAAAAAATTTGTTTTTCAGAAATTTTATGTTACAATATTTCTTCTCCACTGATGTTTTAGGAGAAATAATCAATATATAGAGAGGTGTTATAAATGAGCTTTGAATCAAAAATTGAAAAATTCGCAGAATTAACAGTAAAAACAGGTTTGAATATCCAAAAAGGACAACTTTTACTAATTAATGCAAGTGTAGAACATGTTCCTCAAGTCAGAAAACTTGTAGAAGCTGCATATAAAGCAGGTGCTGGTGAAGTAATCGTTAACTGGGCTGATCCTATTTGCGGCAAAATGACTATGGTAAATGCCGATGAAGAAGCTTTAAAACGACACCCTCAGTGGGAATTTGATAAGGCTAGAGATTACCAGAAACGTGGTTGTGCAGCTATCAATATTTTGAGTTCCGACCCAAAACTTATGGAAGATGTTGATTCTGACAGAATCGGCAGAATAGAAAAAGCTCACGCCGAAGCAATGAAGGGCAATGAAGATATTAAGAATTACACTGCTAAGAATGAAGGTCAGTGGGTTATAATCAGTTTCCCGAATCCAAGATGGGCAAAGATGGTTTTCCCAGATTGCTCAGAAGAAGAAGCTATGAAGAAAATGTGGGATGACATTTTCTATATGTGCCGCATTACTGATGATAATGACCCAATCGCTGAATGGAAGAAGCACGCAGACAAGATTATTGAACACAAGAAAAAATTAACAGAATATCAGTTCAAGGAACTTAGATGCAAAAACTCTCTTGGCACAGATATTACAGTTGGTTTGGTTGATAACCATGTTTGGGCTGGCGGCGCAATGGTAACTACAAAAGGCGTTTCCTTTATTCCAAATCTGCCAACAGAAGAAGTTTTCTGTATGCCACACAATAAGAAAACCAACGGAAAAGTATTCGCTTCTAAACCTCTCTGCATTTCTGGCAAACTTGTTAAAGATTTCTGGTTTGAATTTAAAGACGGCGTAGTTGTTGATTTCGGAGCAAGCGAAAACTATGACAGCCTTAAGAACTTCTTAGATACTGATGAAGGCGCAAAACACCTTGGCGAAATAGCTTTGATTTCTCATGATTCTCCAATTTCTAACTTAGGCAGAATTTTCTATAATGGTCTTATAGATGAAAATGCTTCTTGCCATATGGCTGTTGGAACTAGCTTCCCATACAACATTAAAGATGGAACCGGACTTTCTGAAGATGAACTTAAGGCTCGTGGCAGCAACATTTCTATGGTTCACTTAGATTTCATGTTTGGAACTAGAGATATGTCTATTATAGGCATAGACCAAAACGACAAAGAAGTTGAAGTTTTCAGAAACGGTAACTTTGTATTCTAAAGTTTAAAAATAAGTATATTTGAGAATAATGCTCTCTCATTAAACTAATAAATAAGAGAACATTGTTCTTTATTTTTTATTAATTAGGGAAAATACGAAAAATATGAAAAAAAAGGGAAATGTAGTTGTTGTAATAATATTTGTAATTGTGGTTATTGCTATTGGATCTGTTGTTTTTTTGGTAAGTAACAAAAATTCAAAGAAACAAAACTTAGAAAATAGAACGACTGAAGCTATTAAAAAAGAAGGTAATAATGAAGCTTCAAAATATGGAAAATATGAATTAATTCATTCTATGACGCCAGAAAAATTGAGGAATATGTCTTCTGAGGAATTAGTTAGGTTTAGAAAACTAAAAAAAGAATTTGAACAAGAAGTTAAAGAAGGGAAAATAAAACCTATAGTTCCTAAGTATATAGAAGTAAGAGAAGATATAGTAAAAAAAGATATTCAAGAATATGAAGAAACCAACAAAGAAAAGATTAAACAAATGCGTTTAAAGGTGAAAGAGGATAGAATTAATTCTTTAAAAGAAAGAATAAAAATAGCTGAAAAAAAATTAAAAGTAGCTTTCAAGAGATTTGAAGGCAATTGGTTAGAAAACTATGAAAAAGAGTTAAGAGAATCTTATGCTTCTAGATCTGGTAAAATTGATGAAGAAGTGATCAAAGAAAAAATGCAAGAAGCAATCGACAATGAATATGAAAAACAAGAAAAAGAAAGTATAGAAGACTTGAAAAAATTAATTGTTAGTTATGAAAAAGAAATAGAAGAAACAAAAAATACTAGTCTTGAAAAATTTGATATAAATTTGCAAGAATTGGTATCTGAAGAAAAAGGCTATTTAGATGAGTAATGACCGGTTGAAATAGATATAATATTTTATTTTATCTCTGTGGCAATTAATGCAAAAAATAAAAACGAGAGTCTTGAAAGTCTCTCGTTTTTTGATTTTTTGAATAAGTTATTTCTTTCTTTAATTTCGAAGCGGATGAAGTGTATAGGGGAAAAAAGTAACTAAAATTGGATAGAGTAAGCCTCGAATGGTGGGCCAGTTTTCGTCGAACTTATCTTTTAATTTTTCTGAGTTAGTTTTTTTGTTATACCTTTCTTTTTTTATTAACTCTATTTCGTTTTTTAATTCTGAATATAACTTTTCATAAGCTTTAGAACCCATAAAACCATAAGCTTCTGCATCACCTGGTTTTAAATGGTATACACAATAAACGTAACCATCTTCGTAAAGATTACCATGGCTAGCATAATAACATTCCTTCTCAGAACCTTCTGGCATCTGTTTTAAATATTTCCCTTTCAGAAGCAAATCAAAGTCTAATTTATCCATCATAATAGAGTTATCCATATTATACATCTCTACTGCTCCCGTTATAACTCTTATATTGCTCCAACAGGATTTTACTCTTGAAGATTCTGGTGTCCTTCTTATACACATAATCCCAAAATTTGTTTGAACAATAAAAACATTTAAACAA
>CAMJNS010000078.1 GCA_946407375.1 uncultured bacterium | reverse complement strand
CTGAAAAAGGCAGCGAAATCGGAACGACGAACCTAGGCGACAATGGAACACTTAAAGTCTACTCCAATGCAGGAGGCAACTTAGGAAAACTGACAGCTGGAACTGTTAATATAAACGGCGGTAATATCACGGCAACTTCATTAACTAATTTGCAAAACCTATCTGTTTCAGGCGGCTCGTTGATTCTCTCTGAAACTTCGGATTTGTCTCCTTCAACCGTTACACTGGCTTCTGATGGTGTTGTTGAGACTTCAGCAGGTACACTGACGGTTGGCGGCGTTTCTGGTAAAGGAACCATATCTGGCAAGGAAGGCGTTGTCTTAAAATCGGCAATAAACAATTCCGATTTGGCTATTGTCGCCGAAACAGGAGATATTACTTCAACAAATAATATCGATGCAAAGTCTCTTACAGCAACTGAGGGCAATATTGATGCTATAGGCAAAAACATTACGGTTAAAAAAGTGTCCGCAAAAAGTCTGCTTTCAGCTAATAGTCTTACATTAAAAGGTAGTGGCAGTAAAATAGGAATTGCGGAGATTAATAACATTACACTTGCCCCTATGGAATGGAGCAACAGAGTTCCTGTATTGGAAGCAGATTCCTTCGAGTATAACGACAGTACTGAACTGGGCGGTAATGTGACTCTCGATATTTCCAACTTGACCATAAGCGGTGAAAATCCAACTGGCAGTATGACGCTTTTGCAGTCTGATACAGCCAATAATTTCAGTGGTCTTAAGCTTAAATTTTCCGACAGCGAAGCAGCAGTTATTCCAGCTACAGGAACGGTCATCAAGACTACAGCAACAAACCAAACCAAAGAAACTAAGGGTATTTCCTTCACCTATGACAGGAACCAGAGCGTCTTTCTGGCTGACAGTAATAAAAAAGTGAACTATGTGTTTGCAGACACCTACAAAAAAGCTGAACTTGGCAGTATGAAGTGGTCTGACGGTGGTTATTCATTTTCAGGTAATGAAGCTATCGACCCAACTGGGCTGGTAGTCACTTTTGCTGATAGCTTCAATGTTGAAGGTGCTGAAGACAAGAATGAAGGTGATTCCCTCGACCTTCTTGATCTTTCAAAGGTTGCAGGTAGTGGTAAAATCAAAGATTCTATCAACGAAACAATAAGCTTGACTCTCGACGATGAAAACCCGACTTCAGATATGATATTTTCTCTTAAACGAAATGACAGTATAAAATCAAATTCAGATAAAACGAAAATTACTTATACTGTAGGCGGTAAAATAGTAACTAATGCAACTATTAATGGTTCGATTGAATGGAACAATAAAAGTGCTTATTACGAGAATACAAATTACTCTTTTAATGATGATTTGGTGATTGATATTTCAGGAGTTACTTTTACATCTGATTTTAACCCCTTAAATAATAGTATGACTCTGATTTCCAATGCAGATGGAAATGTGACAGGTACACCTGAATTTGAAGTTTCCCTAGACAATACTACGCTTTCGGCTACGGCAGCAGGTGAATCTACGACTGCTGGCGGCAATGTTGGTTTTAAAGTGACTGGCATGACTTTGGACATGGTGACAGTGAATGGTGTAGGAAATGACACTATACCCGAAGGCTGGTATACTAACTCTAGCGTTGTTTTAGTGGATACAGGTAGCACAGTTCTTGATTATGCAGCAGGAGCTTCCATTCTGACTTCAGATGTTTCGGGACTGTTCACAGAAGAGAATTTCATCGGCGTAAACGACTACAATGACAAAAAAAACAATAAGCATGCTTTTGCAGCCGACATAGACAAGGGTGTGACTCTTGACGGATATCAGATAAAGGGCGTTAAGGCAAGCGATGATGGTTCTGACCTTATCTACGCAGTTGACGACACAAAGAATGTAACAAAGATTACACTTGGCAGCATAACCGCAGGTAATTACAGAGATATGAGCGGAACTTCATATTCTTTCAATAAAGTAGAGTCTATTGATGCAGCAAAACTTGAATTTACTTTCACCAATGACCAGGTAGCGGCGCTTTCTAATACAAGCAGTTTGTCACTGGTTACAAAGGCTTCTGAATTGCCTGCAAACATAGATGTAATATATAAAGATGATATTGCAGAGCATACTCAGGCGATTGATTATAGTTTAGGGAATGGAATAGCTCTTTCAGGCACTCTTTCTGGAACTCTTTCTACTTCTGATAGTTCTTTAAATTATTCTGTCAGTGGTATAAGCCTTGATGAAGTAAATATAGCCAACTGGGATGATACTAAAGAGGCTTCGGCAGTTCTTGACGGCTGGGAAGCAAATTCAAACGGGGTTAAGATTACCGCTGAGTCTTTTGCTCCAACATTGACTTCAGGCGAAAAAACTATTCTAACTGCATCTGATAATATTTTTAAAGATGAAAACATTGATGAAAATATTAAATATAAATCTAGTTCATTTAAAGATGATATGGAAAACGGCATAACGCTTTCTGGCAATCAGACTGGCGGTGTTAAAGCCTCTGATGACGGCAAATCACTGACCTATTACGCTATGAATAAAGATGTTACTAACATTTCTCTCGGTAGCATGAATTGGGGCGAAGGCAGAACCATTGATTCAGATTCGATATATGACTTCAAGAATGTGAATAAGATTGATACAAAAGAGCTTAAGTTAGAATTATCTAACGAACAGACAGAAACTCTTGTCAAAGGCAGCAGTATGGAACTTCTTTCCAATGCAGCGGATCTGCCTGATGGAGTGCAGGTAACATACAATGACAATGCCACGTTTCAAAGCCAATCTATTGATTATAATACTTCTAACGGCGTGCTGATGCTTGGTACCCTGTCTGGAACAGTTACAACCTCTGATGAAACTGTGAATTATTCTGTCAGTGGTTTAAGCCTTGATGAAGTAAATATAGCCAACTGGGATGATACTAAAGAGGCTTCGGCAGTTCTTGACGGCTGGGAAGCAAATTCAAACGGGGTTAAGATTACCGCTGAGTCTTTTGCTCCAACATTGACTTCAGGCGAAAAAACTATTCTAACTGCATCTGATAATATTTTTAAAGATGAAAACATTGATGAAAATATTAAATATAAATCTAGTTCATTTAAAGATGATATGGAAAACGGCATAACGCTTTCTGGCAAACAGACCGGCGGTGTGAAAGCCTCAGATGACGGCAAGGCACTTACTTATTATGCGACTGATAAAACCATAGATAAATTCGAACTTGCCAAATGGGACGGTGAAAATGCGTCATCAGTTAATAGCAGTTGGAAACTTGCTGATGATGCAACCGTTGAAACTGACGGTATGAACAGTCTGCCCGACTCTGAAGAAGAAAAACAGATATTAATACTTAAGAGCGACACAGACGGCTACTTTGCCAATGTAACCATAAATGGCGAAAACGCTTATGGTAAAAAGCAGAATAATTTTACCGAATCAGATGAAGCTCAAAGGGTTATTATTGCTGGCACTCAGGATAAAGGTGTAACGCTGGATTCTTCAAAGAAAAACCTTGTTTATAAGTTTGGTTCAAAGGACGTTACTTCATTTAAGCTAGGTTCTGTAAATTGGAAAGACGGCACCGAACTTCTAAACCGTGATAAATACAATTATTCAAAGCTTACAGCTTTAGATACAAAAGATTTCAATGTTGTTTTTGAAAAACCTGAAACAGTCGCTGCTAACCAGTCTATGACACTGCTTAAGGCAAATGATACTCTTAAAGATTTTGCAGCAACAGAAAACTCGGTTGCATACCAGTATGAACCAGTTTCTGGAGTAACTATGGATGCCATTATCAGAAGCAGTCTGGAAGCTAGAAGCGGCAAAGTCACTCTTTCAGCTATTTCTAACAAAGCGGATAAACTGACTTTTGGCTCTGTAGACTGGCTGGACAAAGGTGCACTGATTGACCACAAAACCATGTTGAACAACGTTTCTTTCGATGGTGCAGCTGTCGATACCTCAAAGATTGCCTTTATCAACAAAGAAAAACTCAGTGCAGATATGAAGATGACCCTTGTATCTGATTTCGATGGCAATCCTGGAACTATTACAGGCAGCAAATACAAAGTCGGCACAGCATACGAAGGAGAAGGTTCTGCCTATATGGACGGCAACGACCTTGTTTTTAAGACAAAGACAGGGGCTGGGCTTTCAGACGAAACCCATACAACAGTTATGGCTATGGAAGCTGGCGTTGCAATGCTGGCTGCTGGCAACGAACAGGTTGGAAATGCCATAGAAGGCTTAGGCAATGTTGCTAATGCTGGTTCTGACGGAGTATCAACATATGCTTCTGTTGGCGGGGCTTCGTCTCGTTACGAAACAGGCAGCCATGTTGATGCCAATAGCTGGAACTGCACTCTAGCTGTAGGTAAGACTTTAGAAAAGAGACAAGGCAGTATGGAATACGGTCTCTTCGCCGAATATGGCAGAGGCAACTATACTTTGCACATGGACGGTGTTGACAATGCTGGAAGCGGCAATACCCATTATACAGGTGGCGGTTTGTTGATGAAGTGGACTAACAAGCATAATGTTTACACAGAAGCCAGTTTCAGAATGGGCAATATGAAGGATAATGCATCAAGTCTGCTTCATGACGGGATGGGAAATGCCTATGGCTATGATATAAAGGCTAAATACCGCGGCGGTCATATAGGTTTTGGCAAAACATATAAAGAAGATGATAACTCTAAGCTTGAAATATATGGTAAATATTTCTACAACCAGCGTGAGGGCATAAACTTCGCTGCTGGTGCCGACCAGTATTCTATGGATAAAGTAAGAAGCAGAGTGCTTCGTACAGGGTTCAGGCTTTCCAGCACAGACAGAAAGTGGAACCGCTACGGCGGAATCTCTTATGACTATGAATTTGGTGGGAAAGCAAACGGAACCGTCAACGGCAACGCAGTTCGTGCTGCAAGCATCAAGGGCGGCACCTTACGCGGAGAATTTGGCTACTGCCGAGAAGCCACAAAGACCAACCCATGGAAGACCGACATCAGTCTCTATGGATTCACTGGCAAGCGCAATGGTTTCGGCGGCTCTGTCGTCTTCGAGTATCACTTTTAAGTAAAGGGGTCTTTACAATAAAAACAACAAACCAATATGTTAATCATAAAAAAATGAAAATAAAATACTTAAGAGCTGCTATTAGTCCAGCTATACCTGTAATTATATTAAGTGTTCGTTCCATTTCTTTATTTTTCAATTCTTTATAATTACTACTTTTTTCTTTTTGGTCGTCTTGCTTTTCATATTCCTTAACAGCGGAACCATCAGTATAATATGGAGAATCAGAAGAGTAACTGCCATGTGCAACACAAAATACTTTTGAATCTTTAATGATATAAGTGCAGTATCGAGATGGATAAACAGGTTTTGGCAAATAATTATTTTTAACTAGAATTTCTTTTTGATACTTTTCTATTTCATTACTATTATAATTTAAGGGAACAGTAGTAGTATTATCTAAGTTATAATTTTCAATTGCAGATACTAATTGCTTTTGGTCGTTATAACATTTTGTTATTATTTTATTTGTAGATGTGAAGCCGTGAAAAGAGCTTGGCATAGCCATTGCGAAGAGAATAATGCTAATGGCTAAAAGGATAATGAAATTGAAAAAATTTTCTGTTTTTTTGTTCTTTTTGGCTTTTTCAAAAACAAGGGCAAAGATAATAAATAGAAAAGTTAATAAATTAAAAACCATACCAAAATTCATATAAAAATACACCTCTTTATAATTATATACTCTAGTGGTCATATTTATACGAATTTTTTTTGAACTGCCTTCTTTGTTATCCCCCAAGTTGATTGTTGATAATTATTGTTAAAAGTCATACAATAGAAGATTAAAGACGTAAGAAAAGAGATTAGAGATGAAAGATTAGAGCACAGAACTTAAAGAATTGTTTTTGAAATCACAATTCTGAGCCAATTTGCAATGACGAAGCATCTAAGAATCCATGACTATCATGCTTTTTATCTGTTTCTTCATTGAATATTGTTAAGATTACTATGGCAAAGACTTATGCTTTAGAACAGACACAAACAATTCTCTTGTCTCTAACCTCTTAACTCTGCTCTCTTAAAGTAATAAATTCAAGTTTTAACTAGTTAACTAACTTATTAAGGATAAACATATGAATTTCACGAGAAAACTATTACTGGCGGTGTTGATTATGGCTATTTTCCCTTTTAATCTCTTTGCACAAAGTTTTGACGATATGTGGAAAAAAGTTAAAGAAGCAGAGGAAAAAGGCCTTCCACAAACAGCTTTGAAAGAAATTGACCCGATTTACGAAAAAGCTATAAAAGAAAAAGACCACGCTCAGGCAGTTAAAGCAGTCTGTAAAAAAATAATAATGGAAGGTGTTGTTCAAGGCAATCTTCCAGAAGAAAAAATAATACGTTTCGAACAAGCCATTGAAACATCAGATAAACAGATACAGCCAATGTTAAAAGTTTTGCTGGCAAAGTGGTATTACCATTACTATGATAGGAACAGTTATAAGTTTTATGACCGTTCTACTACCTCTGAAAATGCTGATTTAAAAGATTTCAAGACTTGGGATTTGCCTCGCCTTTTTGGTCATATTTCCAAACTTTATGATTCTGTTCTAGAAAACGAAGAAGAACTATCTAAGATTCCTATAAGCAAATTTGATGATTTTTTAATTTCTGGAAACCAACCTATAGAACTTAGAAGTAATTTATTTGAATTCTTTGTTTACGAAGCTTTAGAATTTTATTGTAATGATGAACAAAGTACTGTTAAGCCACAAATAGCTTTTGAAATTGAAGCAGATTCTGCAGCTTTGGGTTCCATAGATGAATTTATAAATTGGAAACCACAAACTCTAGATTCAGATTCCTGCAATTTTAAAGCGTTAAAACTATTTCAGAGACTATTATCTTTAAATAAAGCTACTGATAATGAAAACGCTCTTGTTTACAACAATATTCAAAGACTTCAATGGGCAAAGGAAATCGCTGTTGGCGAAGACAAAAATGAAAGATATATAACAGCATTAAAACAACTTTGTAATGATTACCCAAATAATGAATATGTAGCTATGGCTATGTATCTGGTCGCTGACCAGTATTATAATAAAAATGATTATGTTAAAGCGGTTGATTATGCCGAAAAAGCATACAATAAATGGCCTAAAAGTATGGGCGGGAAAAAAGCATTTAATCTTATTGAGGATATAAAACTACCAGCTATTTCCTACTCTACAGAAAAAATACTAACTTCAGAAACAAATAAAATCAGAATTACTTACAAAAACTTAAATCATGCATATTTTAGACTTGTCAAAAGAAGCGAAAAAGACATTCTTGATAATAAGTCTACAAATGGTGATGAATACTACGAAGCTGATATTAAGAAATATATTGAAACAGCTCCAGCTTATACTTTTGATGTTGAATTAGACCCTGAGTCAGATTATCAGTTGCATAATAAAGTAATTGATTTACCAAAAGTAGAAAAAGGTTTTTATTGGCTTATAGCCTCTGCTAACCCTGAATTTAATAGAAAAAATAATGCAATCCACATTACTTCAATTCAAATCAGTGATTTATCACTAATTTCAAGAAATGCCCTCAAAAATGGAAACAATCAAGTTTTCGTGATTGATTCTGTTACGGGAAATCCTATTGAAAATGCAGAAGTCACAGCTTATGAGTTTAATTATAATGGTAGAAAGCTTACGAAAGTTGCCACTGCTAAATCAAACAAATCAGGTCTATTAGAATTTAATTTGAAACAACAACGTCTTATGCTTTTTTGTAAATACAAAGAAGATATGATGTATACTGATGTTAGCTGGTATGAAAATAATTATAACAGAAATAATTTTGACTCAAAAGTTTATTTCTTTACCGATAGGGCGATTTACAGACCGGGTCAGACTATTTATTTTAAAGCTATAGCCGTAAGATATGATCAAGATAAAAACATATATGAAGTAATAAAAAACAAAAAAATAACTATAGAATTAGCTGATCCAAATAGATACAAAGTTAATGAAATACAGCTTACTACTAATGAATTTGGTTCTGTTACTGGAACCTTTATTGCTCCTACAGACAGATTAACAGGCGAATATACTTTAAAATGCCTGACAATATGGAGCACTTCCACAATTAATGTTGAAGAATACAAGAGACCAAAATTTACAGTTAGTATAGATGCTCCAACAGAAGGTTATCAACTTGGGCAGACAGTTAAATTAAAAGGGAAGGCTTTAGCTTATACTGGTGCCGCAATAGATAATGCTGAAGTAAATTTCAGAGTAAGAAGAATGGTTACTTTTCCTTATTGGTGCTGGTGGATTCATACTAGTGAAACATCACAGGAAATTGCTCACGGAACAATAAAAACTGATGAAAATGGAGAATTTGAAATTAGTTTTGTTGCAAAACCAGATCGTTCAGTTGATAAAGCAAATGAACCTGTATTTAACTTTTCAGTAACTGCTGATATAACTGATAATACAGGTGAAACCAGAAGTGGAGCAAAAACTGTTAGGTTAGGCTATACTGCAATGGCTTTGTCAATAGGTGCTAACGAAAGATTCGATGCTGATAAAGACTTTGAATTTACTATTGACAGTTCAACTCATGATGGTGAACCTTTAAAAGCTGAAGGAAAAGTAAGAATTTACGAACTTATTCAGCCAAATACTCCAGAACGTTTTTCCTATGGATTATCTGATGTAAGAGACGATATAAGTGCCATTAGAAATATGAAAGAAGGGAAAATCGTATTCGAAGAAAGATTTACAACTGGTGAAGATGGTGTTTATTCAAAGAAAATTAGACTACCTGAAGGAATATATAGAATTAAGGCTGAAAGTGAAGACAAATATGGCAAAGAAGTAAAAGCGGAAGACAATACTGTTGCTATATCTTATTCTTCTGACAAAATGTCTGTTAAACTTCCATTTTTCTTTGAAGTTATTTCTAGCAGTCTTAAACCTGGCGATACCTTTAAGGCTTTCTGGGCAACTGGTTATGAACAGGGACCTGCCTATATAGAACTTTGTCATAGAAATAAAGTTTTGAAGTCTTATTGGACAGACCCAAGTAAAAACAAAGAATTTATAACATTGCCTGTTACAGAAGAAATGCGTGGCGGTTTCTATGTAAAAGTTTTTCAGGTTAAAGACAATCGTTTTTATGGAAGTGATAGATATGTCGGTGTTAGTTGGACTACTAAGCAACTAAACCTTAAACTAGTTCATTTTACATCTAAAATGGAACCAGGTTCTAGAGAAAGCTGGAAAGTTGAAGTTTCTGGTGAAGATGCTGAAATGAAAAGTATCGAAATGCTTGCTTCAATGTATGATGCAAGTTTAGATGCTTATGCTAATCTTAATTGGCCCGGCATTTATGTGTTCTATAGTGATAGCAACAGAGTTTATAATTCTTTCTCTAACACTTCTAGAAAACTTAATTCCTGGAAAACTGAATTTGATAGTGGATATAAATCAGTTGGTTATTTAAGATTTCCGTCTTTCCCTAGCAGTGTTACTACAGATTATTATGATTATGGCTATGAAGAATATGATGAGTGTGTAGAATCCTGTGTGATGGAAGCTGCCCCTATGATGAAATCTGTAGGGAATCTTAAAGCTAGAGGAAGGAGAGCAGATGCGGAAGATGGTTATTGTGAAGATTCATGCGAAGAACCTGTAGAAAATTCCGCAGCAGCAGTTCCTTCTGAATCCGAATCTGAATCCAATGATGATTCTCAAGGAGAAAAGGATTCTTCAAATGAAATTGATTTGTCTAATGTAAAAGCTAGATCAAATCTAAATGAAACCGCATTCTTCCTTCCTCAGTTGACAGTCAGCGATGAAGGAATTGTAACAATTAATTTTGAAATGCCAGAAGCTTTAACAACTTGGAAATTCATGGGCTTTGCTCATGGAACTAAATTACAGAGTGGTCTTTTAACTCAGGAAGTTATCACTCAGAAAGAACTGATGATTCAGCCTAATGCTCCAAGATTTCTTAGAGAAGGCGATAAGATAGCTTTTACTGTTAAAGTAACTAATCTAAGTGATAAGGAACAGACTGGTTCCGTAGCTCTTGAATTATATGATGCTATTACAGATGAAAGCAGAAATGCTGAATTTAAGAATAATGAAAACAAGAAGAGCTTTACTGTTCCTGCTAAACAGTCTAGAGGGTTCAGTTGGGTATTAGATGTTCCATATAAGCCTGGTTTTGTAAAATACAAAGCTGTTGGTGCTACTAACACTCATTCTGACGGTGAAGAAGGCATGTTGCCGATTCTATCTTCAAGATTGCTTGTTACAGAATCATTGCCTCTTCCAATAAGAGGACCTGAAACAAAGAATTTCAAGTTCGAAAAATTGATGAAATCAGGCGAATCAAAGACTCTTGAACATAAGGGTCTTACTGTAGAAATGACTTCTAACCCAGCTTGGTATGCAGTTCAAGCTTTGCCTTATCTCATTGAGTTCCCACACGAATGTTCAGAACAGACATTTAATAGAATATATGCTAATAAGCTTGCTCAAAAAATAGCTAATTCCGACCCAAAGATTAGAAAAGTCTTTGATGTCTGGGCAAAAGATGAACTTTATAATAAGGGTACAGCTTTGATGTCTAACTTGGAAAAGAACCAGCATCTTAAATCTGTAACTTTGATGGAAACTCCATGGGCATTGGATGCAAAAAATGAAAACGAACAAAAGCATCATATAGGAGTTTTGTTTGAAGAAGCAAGACTTACTCGTGAAATTGAAGAAGCCACCAAAAAGCTCAACAACATGCAGTTAGGCGATGGCTCTTTCCCATGGTTCCCGGGTGGTTACGGCAATACGTTCATCACAATGTACATTATGACTGGTTATGGTCGTTTGAGAAATCTCGGTGTAGATATAGATTTGGTTACTGCTTTACGTTGTGCAGACTACATGGATAATAAAATAGTCGAATTCTACGAAAATATTATCAAGTATGATAAGGACTATAAAGAACATAACCATATGGATTCTACAATAGCTTTCTATTTGTATGGTCGTTCATTCTTCTTGAAAGACAGACCTATTCCTACTGAAAGCAAAGTTGCTGTAGATTTCTTTATTGAACAGGCTCAAAAACACTGGTTAAAAGTTGGTTACAGAATGAGTCAGGCACACATTGCTCTTGGTTTGCAGAGATTTGGAGACAAAAAGACTCCATTAGATATAGTCAAGAGCATTAAGGAAAGAAGCGTAACCGATGATGAAATGGGTCGTTTCTGGCGTGAAAACGAAATTGGTTACTCTTGGAACAGAGCTGACATTGAAACTCAGGCAATGATGATTGAAATGTTCTCTGAAATCACCAATGATGAAGAAGCTGTTGAAGACTGCAAAGTATGGTTGTTGAAGCAGAAACAGACTCAATGCTGGAAAACAACAAAATCAACTGCTGACGCAATCTATGCTTTGATTCTTAGAGGCTGTGACCTTCTTGCTTCAGATAAAATAGTAACTATTTCTCTTGATAACAAAGAAGTTAAACCAGAAAAAATCGAAGCGGGTACCGGTTATTACGAAAAAATCTATTCTGGTGCTGAAGTTATGCCACAGATGGGGAATATTCAGGTTAAGAAGGAAGATAAAGGCGTTGCCTGGGGTGCTGTACACTGGCAGTATATCGAAGATATGTCTAAAGTAACTCCTTTTGAAAACAATCTTAAGCTGAAGAAGACTCTTTATGTTAAGACTAATACAGAAAAAGGTCCTGTTATTACACCTGTTACAGATGGTAAGCTTAGGGTAGGGGATTTAGTAGTAGTTCGAATTGAACTTAGAACTGACCGCGATTTGGAATTTGTACATATGAAAGACCAACGTGGTAGCGGTATGGAACCAGTGAACGTTCTTTCAAGATACAAATGGCAGGACGGTCTTGGCTATTATGAAGCAACAAAAGACGCAGCCTCTCACTTCTATATTGATTATTTACCAAAGGGTACATACGTATTTGAATACGAACTCCGTGTACAGCTTGCAGGTCAGTATCAGACAGGTATAGCTGAAATCATGTGTATGTATGCACCTGAATTTAACTCTCATTCTGAGTCGTTCAATCTTAATGTGGAAGCTCAGTAAAGGTCAATAAAAAAGCTTGGGAGAACCCAAGCTTTTCTTATACAAAAAAAAACACCGGCTTAGCCGGTGTTTTTTTATCTATTAATACCTATTAATCTTCATCATCATCATAATCATTGTATTTTTCTTCTTCTATATTATTAGTTTCATATCTTTCTTGAATCGTGTAAGTCGCATTATCTAATTTTCTTATAGGCATATAAGGCTTAATAGGTTTTATTGAATCGTTTGGTTCATCAATAGGTCCAACAGGTCTAAAGGGTGGTCTAAAAGGTGGTCTAATTGGCTGAATGAAGAAAGTAGGTATATATCTTTTTAAATCAATCAAATAGAAATATTTGGTAAGAATAATTTTTTCACCTTTATGTTTTGCCTTAAAGGTTCCAGAATTACATGCAAATGTTGCATAAAGTTTATGACCATCGTATTCCAAATCTTGTATTTGGGCAGGAATAGGCTTAGTTATTACAGTCACTTTGTTTTTATTTGAAAGATTGTAGGCTCTGATAGGATAGCTTTTTCCATCTACCTTGTAAGTCTTATAATCTAATACAACATCTGTTGATGTAAGCTTTTTGGCTTCTGTATATGTTGCTATAACATCAGTATATGTTGCAATATCATAAGCATAGGTAGCTATATTGTCAGTGTATGTAGCTAAATCTTCAGTAGAGGTACCAACGATTCCATTACAAATATATTTTTCTCTTTCTGGTTTAAATACAGGGTATATTTTTCTCATCATAGGATTTTCAAAAACTAATATTTTAGATTTTTTTGTTCCTTGTGAAACAGCCAATGCGATGTATCTACCACAAACTGCAAAACCTTGTGCATTTTGTCTTATAGAAAACACAACATCTGGTTTTCTGACTTTATGAGTCTTTCCATTATATTTGATTGGATAGATTGTATCAGAAATAATGTCATCTTTATCTAAATCATATCTATAACCTGCTATCCAAGCTAAATGTTTATATAATTTATGATGTTCAACTGGAGGACAATTTTTGCCTTCTGCATTTTTACTATTTCTGACATAGTCTCCAACCCACATATAATGACCATCAAAACTTAAGAAACTTGCCTTAGCATCGACATCTATAGTTTTACTACTTACTATATTCATTGCTGGCACTATTCTTAAAGAGTATGGAAGACCTTCTTCTTTAACTTTTCTAGCATAAGAATATCTTATAAAACTTTTTATTTTTTTCAAGCTGAAACCATGAAGCTTAAAATTTGAAGAAACCCAGACATAGTTACCGGCAACAGCAATACCACCAGCATGACCTCTATAAGGGTCGCTTCCTCCACAAATTATAAGTTTATCACTTATAGATTCTTCATCTTCTTCATCATCGATTTCAGAGACAGCAATTACAGAATTGTCTTTTTCATCGTCATCATCATTTTCAATATTCCAACTAATTGAAGAAACTTCGTTACTGATTTCTTTGCTGGCAATAGATGTTGCCATTTCGGTAGCATCATTTCTAAGGTTTTCATCGTCTTCATTGTCTATATCGTCTTCGTCATCTATTTCTTCATTTTCATCGAAGTCATCTTTTGTGGTTGCTACTGAAGAGGTTTGATTTTTACTTTGAATTTTCCAACTGATTGATGAAACTTCATTATCGTCATCGACGGTATTATCACAATGTATGTATTCTTTTTCTCCGTATTCATAAGGTTCATTTTTTTCAAGAGCTTGTTCGAAATCTATTAAATCTCTTGTAATACCTAAGGTTTTATATAAAGAAAAACGTCTGATTGCTTTGTTTCTTTCTTTAATCTCACGGTCAATTACAACTATTTGAGATGGAGCCTTACTAACAGCTCTATTTGGGCAATAAGATAAAAGAGCATATCTTGGTTCACCGTTAGCCATTAGTATGTCTGGGATATAAGCTATACCTTGGCAGATTATATCCTTGCTTTTTTTGTCGTGACCAGGTAGGAAAATCTTGGTAATAGGTTTGGGTCTCTTAGGTTTAAAAATAATTTTCTTTTCAGATGTCTTTTGGGAACTGGCATCGTTTTCTTTTGTGGCGGTAACAGTATTGTTTACTTCTGTATTGCTTACTTCACTGACTTTAGATTTGCTTGCAGTTGATCTCGGACCTTTTAAAGCAAAAACAGAGGGTGATGAAAGTAAACCAATCATCACTACGAGAAAAAGCATTCTTTTATACATAGCCCTACTCCTTAAGTAAAAAAATATTTAAATTAAAATAGAACTCTTTCAAATATATATAAATATAATTATTAAATTATAATATATATTCCCTTTTTTTGACAACAATTACCATCTACCACAGCAGGGCAAATGCAAACTTTTTTAGCTACTAATCTATATTTTAGAAGTAGCGTCCTTTTTGGACGC
>CAMJNS010000077.1 GCA_946407375.1 uncultured bacterium | reverse complement strand
ATTACTACAACTGCATTTGCTCAAGAAGCAGCTGTTGTTGAAAAAAGCCAGATTGCGGAAGGTGTTACTCTTAAACATAGTTACACCCCTGGCGAAATGGGTAGTTTTGATACATTGATAATAAATGTAGATGGCAAAGATGTAGAAATATTCAATTCTGAAGGAAGAAAAATTAAAGAAGTTATTCCTGTTGATGGTGATTCTGATGGCAAGTTGGAATACATAGTTTCAATGGATTGTGGCGGTTCAGGTGGATTCTATGATGTAGTTCTGATTAAAGCAAAGGGTGATGTTTGGACTGTTGCTTGGGAAGATTCTTTTGCTAATCCAAAATTGCAATTAAATAAAGACAATAATACTGTATTTTTGGTTATAGAACATATAGTGATTGAAAATGATACCCCTACTAAAAAAGTAACAAAAATTAGTTTGTCTTAATCTTTCTTTTTTCTTACTACGAAATCATTCTTAAACTAAAAAATACCCTTTTTTATCAAAAGGGTATTTTTTTTCTTAGTTTTATTTTCCGTCTTTTATTGAAGCAGAGACTGCTCTTTCACTTGCCCAGTTCTTGATAAACTTAATTTGTTCAGCCATAGTTCTAGACAATGGAACGGTATTACGAATTATAGTATAAAGGTCGTCTTGATTCATTGTTTCGTTTCTGCTAAAAGCTTCTATCATAGCGGCTTCTACAGCAGATTCTATTTCTGCACCATTCCAAAATTCAGTTGCAACACTTAAAAGAGGCAAATCAAATTTAGATAAGTCGTTTTTACGTTTTTGTAAGTGAACTTTGAAAATATGCTCTCTTTCTGAATCATTTGGCAAATCTATAAAGAATACCTGGTCAAAACGTCCTTTTCTGATAATTTCAGCAGGAAGTAAGTCAATACGGTTTGCTGTAGCAGCAACGAAAACATCAGAAGATTTTTCCTGCATCCAGGTTAAGAAAGCTGAGAAAATATGTGAACCAGTGCTTCCGTCTTTTGCAGTGCTACTACTGATACCGCCTTCAATTTCGTCTATCCATAAAATGGCTGGAGCAACAGCTTCAATATTTTTTATTGCTCTGAAAAATGTTCCTTCAGGAGTTCCATATGCACCTGAATATACTTTATTCATATCTAGTCTGAACAAAGGAAGATTCCAGAGAGCACTAATAGCTTTAACAGACAAGGACTTTCCACATCCTGAAATTCCCATCATTAAAAGACCTCTTGGAGGTCTTAACCCTGCAGCAGCAGCTTCAGGAGTAAAAAGCTTACGTCTTTTAACAAGCCATTCTTTTAGATTTTCCAAACCACCAACGTCTTCAATGGTTTCTGAACCTCTGACATATTCTAAAACACCGTCTTTTCGTGCCAACTGTTCTTTTTCATCATGAAGAATAGGTAATATGCTGCTATCTATTGTTTTACGAGCAATGCAGGCTTTATTTAAAGAAAACCTCATTTCTGCTGATGTAAAACCTTTTAAAGAAGTATAAATCTGGTCTTTCTCATCTATAGATAAGTTTATTTCAACTCCACGATTTGTTAAAGCAGCAAAGTATTCATCAACAATATATTTTATTTCGTTGATTTCTGGAAGTTTATAGTCAACTAATGCTACATCTTTGTTCAGTTCTAGAGGGAGAGTGAATTTTGCTCCTAGTAGGATTAAAAACTTGTTTTGTCCTCTAAAGGCTGAATAAACATTTTTTATTCTTCTTTGAATTTCATTCTCAGATAATTTTTCTGATAAATCTTTAAAAATATAGAAACCAGGCTTATCAGCATTTTGTATTTCTTCTAATGCTTCTAAAACATTGATTGCTTGATAAGAACCATCGGAAATATCATAAAGACCTTTTTGTAAATCCCAAATTTTAAAAGAACCGTTATTTTTAAAAGCTGAAATATAAAAGCCTTTAAGAGTTGCGATTGTGGATTCTTCTTCCCATGTTTCAATGGCAACTACTGGATAACCACCAGATAGAACGTCTTTTATAGCTTTGATTGAAGCTTGTCTTATAGTTGTAGACTGATTAGGTGCTGTCATTTCAATGGAGCCATCGCTTTTATCAGTTTATCTAAAGTAACACTAAGTAAACTGCTATTATGCTTTTCTTCTGCAAGACAAGTTTCACGATAGAATTGAGCTTCAAACAGGTCTCTTGTTCCACCTTCTGAAATGCTTGCAAATCTGGAAATAAATATATTTTGTTCTTCAGGTTTTAAATCAGATTTTTCTATATTGGATAAATCATTAAACATTGTTTACAACCTTTTTATTTTCTAGACTGTAACTTATTATAACCTAAATTATTTGTTTGTAAAGAATATATTAAAACCACCCATCACTCATCACTTATTTCTGATTAAACTATTAAGGTTGGTTTCTGCCCTTTTATGTCTTCCACATAGCAACGAAGCACTTCAGCAACACTCCAGGCTTGAGCAAAGCAACCAGCAGGCTTATGAGGCATATTTCCATCAAAAATTTCTGAAATAGAACCTAAACATTCTTCATTATTGATGTGGCTTGCAAAAGGTTCTATCATTTGTGAAGCTCTTAATTGTGCTTCAATAGAATGATTATTTACTTTTAAATAAGAAGTAATGAAGGGACCAATTAAGAATCCCCAAACTGTGCCTTGATGATATTCTTTATCTCGCTGAACTCTGTCGCCATGATAGAAAGGTTCATATTTTTTGTTGTCTGGAGAAAGACTTCTTAACCCGTAAGACGTATAAAGTCTGGCAAAAACAGCATCAGTAATAAGTTTTTCTTCTTTTGGCTCTAATAGCTCAAAAGGCAGATAAACTGCAAAAATCTGATTTGGTCTAAAATCTAAATCTGGTGTTCCATCTGTTTTTATATAGTCATAGAGGTATTTGCCAGATTCGTTCCAAAAGGTCTTTTTGAAGCTGGATTTAACTTTTTTTGCTAAAATTTTTATTTCGTTAGAATTAATGCCGAATTTTTCTTGTATTATAGAATAAATTCTTAAGGAATTATACCAAAGAGCATTGATTTCAACTGCTTTTCCATTTCGTGGTGTAATGGTTTTTCCTTCAACTTTAACATCCATCCAAGTTAATTGAATATCTTCGTTCCCTGCAGAAATCAAGCCATCTTCTTGGTCCATTTTGATGTCATAAATGGTTCCATCTATGAAAGCCTCAATAATATTGGTCATAGAAGGGAAAAGCTCTTTTTTCACAAAGTCATAGTCATCTGTGTATTCAAGAAACTTATAAATAGCTATGAAAAACCAAAGAGAGGCATCAACAGAATTATAACTTGCTTCATTCCCAACATCTGCAAAACAGTTTGGAACAAGTCCATGTTTTACACTTGTAGCAAAGGTTTTTAAAATAGATTTTGCATCTTCAAATCTACCTGTAACAAGAGTTAGTCCAGGTAAGGCAATCAAACTATCTCGACCCCAGTCGGAGAACCAAGGATACCCCGCTAGAATTGTTTTACTACCAGTGCTTTTTCTGTCTACAATGAATTGATCTGCTGCTAAAAGCAAGTCTTTAAGAAGTTTGTCATTCGATTGAATAGAATCTGTTATTCCTTCTAAACGCTGCTCTTCTCTTTTTCTTAAGTCTATAGGATTAAAAGATGATATAGGTTGGTCAGAAAAGGCAATAGATACGGAGCCATTAAATTTTTCTATTTCAAGAGTTCCATAAGAAAAGTCATCTTCAGTTGAAGGTAAACCTCTTTCTTCTTCTATTCTCAAGAAAACATCTTTGTGCCATTCCAACTTTTCTTTAAAACAACCTCTATCCCATCTTGCATATAATTCAGGAGCATTTGCAAATGGTTTTAAAGTGAACTGACGCTCTGTAAGATTTAAACAGTTTTTTATTCCTGCATTTTCGTAGGTGTTACCATGAAAATCTCTGAAAAGATAATGAGGAGTTATCTTTAATGTAACATCATTTCCGTTTGCAAGTAACTTGTAAGTTACGATTGTGGTGTTTTGCCCGTAAACCATGCTGAGACTCTTTATAACTAAAACATCTCTTATTTGATAATACCAGACAGGCAATGGGTTGCGTTCAAAACGTTCTAGGTGAAGATAACCAGAAGGTTTTTCTATTCTTTTTTTGTGAATAGAGGTGGAAAGAGGGTATTCACGACCATCAATTATTAGCGTTTCTTCAAGTCTAGAAACCATAACTACGCGTTCTATTGGTGGTCTTTGGGAAGCTACTAATATGCCGTGATAGCGTCTTGTGTTAATACAAGGAAGAGTTGAAGAGGCATAACCGCCAATTCCATTTGTAACAAGCCATTCTTGCATTGTGGCTCTAGTTATGTCTGATTCTATTTCTCTTCCTATGTTAGTCATTTTGTGTCCAGCCTTTAAAGTTATTTTAGAACTTCAATAACCTGCTTGAAGCAGTCTACTCGACCAAGAGGAACACTGACCTGAACACCCTGAACGTAATCTTTTACGCCAAGCAAAGCTTCTCTAGCGGCTGCGATGCCAACTTCTCTCTGAGCATCGAGAGTATCAGCTTTTCTCATCTTTTCCATAATATGTTCAGGAACAGAAGCACCAGGTACTTCGTTATTCATAAATTCAGCGTTCTTCAAACTTACTAACGGCCATATACCTGCAATTAATGGAATTCGGCAATGTTTGATTCTATCTAAGAATCTCTTTAAAAGTTCAGGGTCATAAACTGGCTGAGTAACAGCAAATTCGGCTCCTGCTTTTACTTTCATTTCAAAACGTTTTACTTCAAGGTCTAAGTCAATTGCACCAGGATTAGCTCCAACACCGCAATAAATTGCTGTTGGCTTGCCAATAAGGTTATTTCCTAAGTCTCTACCATGATTTAGTCTGTGAACTATATTCACTAGACCGATTGAGTCTATATCAAAAACAGCAGCAGCCTGTGGGTAGTTGCCAACCTTTGGCGGGTCGCCAGTAATAGCAAGCACATTGCGTAGACCTAGTGCATAAGCACCCATTAAGTCAGACTGGAGTCCAAGAATATTTCTATCGCGGCAGCAGAAATGCAAAACTGTTTCTAACCCTGCTTCTTTTTCAATAAGAAGAGCCAATGCAAAAGAACTTAGTCTAGCTGAAGCTCTTGGACCATCTGGCAGATTAACAACGTCAACACCACATTCTTTTAGCTGTTTTGCTTTATTTATTGCTGAAGTCGGGTCACAGCCCTTTGGAGGAGTGAGTTCAGCTTCTATAACAAATTTTCCATCGTGAATCTTTTTTGCAAGAGTTGATTTTTCTTCTGATGGAGTTACAACAATGCCTTCAGCGTCTTCAACTTGAGTTTCAAGAATCTTTACAATAGAAGCTTTACCGACAGATGTATTGGCTTTCGCAGCATTAGCTACCCATTTAATATGTTCTGGGCTAGTTCCGCAACAGCCACCTATAAGATGAACGCCAATCTGAATGAAACGTTTGGCATATTCCCCAAAATATTCTGGATTGCACAAATAAATCTGTCTGTTATCTACCATTCTTGGAAGTCCAGCATTAGGTTGAGCAATAAGAGGAAGTTGGGTAAGTGCGCGCATCTTTTCCATAGCATCGAACATAAGTTTTGGACCAACAGAACAGTTCAAACCGATAACGTCAGCACCACTATTGTTCAATTTGGAAGTGATGGTTTCTATATTTGTGCCATAAATAGTGCAACCATCTTCGCTAAGAGTCATAGAAGCTATGATTGGCTTATCTGTGAGCTTTCTGGCCGCTTTTATAGCCAATTCAAGTTCATTTTCGTCAACGAAGGTTTCAAAATCGAGAACATCAACGCCACCAGCTAGAAGTGCTGAAGCTTGTTCTGTAAAAGCTGCTTCGGCTTCTTTTAGTGTTATTTTGCCCATCGGTTCAATTCTACTGCCGAGAGGACCGATTGAACCGCAAACCCAAGCGTTGTCACCAGCTACTTCTCTGGCTATTTTTGCTGCCTGAAAGTTTATTGCATCTAATTTGTCTGCTAAACCATGTGGAGCAAGCTTGAAGCGGTTTGCACCAAATGAGTTGGTTTCTAAGACCATAGCACCAGCATCAAGGTATTCTTTGTGAACTTCTTTGACTAAAGCTGGTTGAGAAAGATTTAATTCATCATAAACTCTATTTATAAAAACACCTTTTTCATAAAGGCGTGTACCCATCGCACCATCAAATACAATAATATTATTTTTGGCGTATTCTCTGAAATCTTGCACTTGAAAATCTCCTATGCTGGAAGCAAACATTTAATAAAGATTTTATATAAAACTGTTATTGCAAGCCTCTGAAAGAGGTGTGACAATCTATATTTTTTATTTTGTTTTCTATAAAAACTTGCAATTATTTTGCTAGTTTTCACAATGATAGTCAAGTTTTTTAATTATTTGTGGTTTATAGAATATAACTGGTTTCAACTCTACTTTACAAAAAGAATTAAATCTTTATAATAAATAGATACATAACTTGGAGATAATTAAAGTGAAAAAACATAATAGACTTTTGATTATATATTTTCTTTTATTTGGTTTGTTATCTTTTCAATCAGATTTAGTTTTGGCTCAAGAAGAAAAAAAAGTATATATTACTTTCATTTATGAAAAAATAGAAGAAATAATAGATGTAAGGGGAAAAACTGATGAGGAAATAGAACAAATTGAAAGTGAAATTGCTTCTGAATCTTGTATCCCTTATGAGTCTAAATCTAAGGATTATGTATACAAACTCAAGCCTAGTATAATTACTTCAGAAAAAGAACTTTTAGAGGCTATGGGGGCGAAGTCGGAACAATTTCTCAAATATGGGCAAAAGTGCCTTCTATCTGCTTATCGTGCTGCAACATCAGAAAAATTACAGTTAAAAGCCGAGGGGTTAGAAGATAAAGATTATCTAGAAATAGTTTTAATAGACACTAGTAATGATGGAAATGATTTTGGAAATGGCTACGATACATCAAAATTCGGATTAGAACCAGATATACGAAATGATTTTTGGCCTTGTTCATATGTTTATGAACCAAAAATCCAATTAAGTGATGTTGAGTATAAATATCAAAAAACTACCTTTATAGATTTATTAAATTTAAATATTAAGTCTGGAAAAAAAGACATTGCTTCTACTGTAAATCATGAATATGCACATTTCCTTGACGACACAATTTTTAATCAAAAAAAATATAATGTCGAAAATATGTATGGTTTGGATGGTCATCATCGTGGAGATGAAATAACTAATCAGGGGGTGGCTTTTATAGAAGGTTGGGCTGAATACAATGAAATGATTGAGTATAGTAAGAAAGTAAGAAATTACAAAAAATATACAAAATCATTGGTAGAAGAATCAGATTCCATTGCAGGTTTATATTTTGATGTTGCCCCTAAAGACTGCGATTTTTCAACTCTTTTAAAATCTGAAGCCTATAATGCTCTACTTCTTTACAGATTATCTCAAAAATTAGGTCAGGAAAAAATCAATGAAGCCTTTATTAAAACTAGAGATAATAGATATAGAGATTTAAAAGATTTAGTAAAAAAATTGGTTGAGCTTCATCCAGAAGATACTGAAACTATTTGCAAAGTTGTAGATAGAGTTTTTTATAATAAGGCTTCTAAAGAAGAATTATTGGAAAGGGGAAACAGAGGCTACAAAATCTTATGTAGAGAACAGAAAAATTAGAAATTATAATACTATTTTAACGATCGAATCTTTATTATATGGTAATTATTCTCATTCTAATAATAAAGATTCTAGTAAAAAAGGAGTTTTTAGCAGATTTGTAAGTAATGTTAAAGAAAATCTATCTAAAGGTATTGAAAAACTAAGAAATACAGTAGATACCATTTTTGATAAGATAAAAAGTAAATTTAAGAAAGATGAAGCTATAGCAGAGGCTGAAGAAACTAATGAAGCTCAAGAAACGCCTGATGATGAACCTTGTAAAGTTATAAAGAAAAAGAATCCGTTACATTCTAATAATCAAAAGGTCGGTCCTTCTAACAATCCATTTTCTGTAGTTAAATAAGCAAAATTTCTTCTCTCTAATTCTTAGACTCAAAGGTTATTATTGTCTCAAAGGCTCTCCTACTTGAGTAGGGGAGCCTTTGAGCTTTCCTTTCCTCAAACCCTAAATTTCTTGCCTAGGCATAGCCTTTGGTATAAAATCGAATAAACAATAAAACCCATAACAGCAATCACACCAATAAAACCTAAATAATATTCGGAGGGGCTTCCATGGCTCAGTGTCTTTTAATTGATGGTAACAACATAGTATTCAGAGCTTTTTACGCATTCGGCAACCAGCGTTTGAAAACAAGAGATGGTATGCAGACTGGTGCAATATACGGTTTCGTCAGAATGTTGACCAAAGTTTTGAAAGAAAAGAAGCCTGATTTAGTAGCTGTCGCCTTCGATACCTCCAGAAACACTTTCAGAAAACGCAAATATCCAGAATACAAGGCTCAACGAAAGCCAGTTCCAGAAGAACTTTTAATGCAGTTGCCTGTAGCTCATCAAGCAGTCGAAGCTCTTGGAATCAAAATAATGACCCACGAAGATTATGAAGCTGATGATTTGCTAGGTTCTACCGCAAAGGCTTTAGAAGCCAACTATAATGTAGAAATAATCACAGGTGACCGTGACCTCTTACAGCTTATAGACGATAAAATCACAGTAACTCTTTGTCATAAGGGTGTTAGCGAAATGAAACCTATGACTCCTGAAAGCTTTAATCAGGAATATGGCTTTGCACCACTGGGTATTATTGATTTAAAAGCTCTTTGGGGTGATACTTCCGATAACATTCCTGGTGTTGCTGGTATTGGTGAAAAGAAGGGAATGGCTCTGGTTCAGCAGTTTGGAAGCATCGACAACCTTTATACCAACATCGATAAGGTTGAAAATGAAAAGATGCGTCAGAAGCTC
This sequence comes from uncultured bacterium, assembly GCA_946407375.1. Taxonomy (GTDB): domain Bacteria; phylum Muiribacteriota; class Ozemobacteria; order Ozemobacterales; family Ozemobacteraceae; genus RUG334. Next base: position 5,846 of record CAMJNS010000077.1, on the reverse strand, counting down.
CTAGATGGCAAAGAATCAGCAGAGCTTTCTCATTTCCTTGCTACAATAGTTACAGATGTAAAAACATTCGATTCTAATTCTGAGTTTGTTTGGAACGAAAACAATCTTAATTCAGAAGCTTTTCTAAGATTCTTACAACGCTATGAATTTTATAGCCTCTACAAAGAATTTAGTAATGGAGAGCTTTTTAAACTATCTAACCCTGCAACTGTTGAATCTTCCTTAAAATCAGATGGGGCAGCAGTAAAGAAAGTAATAGAAAATAAAGAAGCTGCAGAAGCAGTTTCATCATTAATAAAGCCACTGCCAGGTGAAAGAATTCTTATTCACAATATTGACGAGCTTCAAAAATTCTGGAACGAACAGATAACCGATAAAGTCTGTTTAGATGTTGAAACAAACGGACTTAATCCATTCAAAGATAAAATAATCGGTATTTCTTTTGCTTCTGGAACCGAAAAAGCAGCCTATGTTCCTATTAGACACAGCTATTTGGGCTTATCTCCTTCTGACCAAATGGAACCAAAAACACTTTTTGAATTTTTGGCAAAAAATCTGCCCAACAAGCTGATTATTGGTCACAATTTAAAATTCGACCTTGAATTTTTACGAAACGAAGGAATAGAAGGTCTTTGTGACAACAAAGAATTTTTGAGTTGTTGTCCTCTTTTCGATACTTTGATTGCTGCTTATGTAATAGACCCCACTCGTTCTAATGCTTTAAAGACTTTGGGAATAAGCTTACTTAACTTTGAAGTCACCGAATATAATAAAGTTGCTGGAGCTGGAGATTTTGCTTCTGTTGATTTAGAAACCGCTAAAGACTATGGTTGTCAGGATGTTCTTCTTACTATGCAATTATACCCTGTTTTAAAGGAAGACCTAGAAAAGAATAGACTGACAAAGCTTTTTGAAGAAATCGAAATGCCTCTTTGTAAAATTCTTATGGATATGGAATCGGTCGGAATTGGTTTAAACAGCGAATATCTAAAGAATATGTCTGATGAAGTCGAAGGCAGAATAGCTCAACTCGAAGAATCTATCTATGATTACGCAGGTCATACTTTTAACATAAACTCTACTAAACAATTAGCAGAAGTTTTATTCAGTGAACTTGGTTTAACACCTCCTAAAAAGACCAAAACAGGATTTTCTACCGATAGCGATGTATTAAAAATGTTATCTTATGCCCATCCAATCTGTAATGAACTGCTTGAATACAGAGAAATGGCAAAGATCAAATCAACTTATGCTGACTCTCTGTTAGCTTTAGTAGACAAAGATACAGGTCTGATTCACGCTAGTTTCAATCAGGCAGTAACGGCTACTGGTCGTCTTTCCAGTTCTAACCCGAACTTACAGAATATTCCTATAAAAACTGAATGGGGCAGAAAGATTCGTAGAGCCTTTATTCCACCAAGAAAAGGTGATGTTTTTGTTTCAATAGACTATTCACAGATAGAACTGCGTATGCTTGCTCATTTCTCTCAAGACCCTGCTTTGGTAGAAGCTTATAATAAGGGAATAGACATTCACGCCATAAGTGCTTCACGAATATTCAGAAAACCTGTTGAAGAAATCATATCTGCTGAACGTTCTATTGGTAAAACAGTTAACTTCGGCATCATTTATGGTATTTCTGCCCATGGTTTAGCACAGGATTTGGGTGTTCCAAGAAATCAGGCTCAGGAATATATCAACGCTTTCTTTGAATCTTTCCCAAAAGTTAACGAATTCTTTGACGGCGTTGTAAATACAGCAAAAGAAACAGGCGAAGTAGTCACATTGCTCGGCAGAGTTAGAAAAATAGAAGATATTAATTCTTCTAAATTCCAACCAAGAAGTGCCGCTGAAAGAATGGCTAAGAACACACGTCTACAGGGTTCTGCTGCAGATTTGGTTAAAAAAGCTATGATTGATACCTGCGACTATATTAAGAAAAAAGGTTTCAAGGCTAAATTAGTCGTTCAGATTCACGACGAACTCATATTCTCAATGCCTGAAAGCGAATTGGCGGTTCTTGCTCCAGAATTAAAGCGAATAATGGAAAACTGCGTTACTCTAAATATTCCACTTGTTTGCGATATGGCTGCAGGACCTAATCTTACTGACCTAGAGTAATAAAGAGCAAAAAAATAAGCACTATTTTAACCAGTGCTTATTTTTTTGTTTGTTTATTGCTTTTTTCTTCTACAATTTTCTAAAAATTGACCAGTGGGACAAAAGTAATTACACCAAGGTCGTCTGATAAAGATTGATAAAATCAAAAATACAATTGCTAAACTTAAGACAACTACAGAGGCTGATTTGAACAAGAAAGCTGAGAATGGTTCGAATTGGTAAATATCTGCATTAACACCAAATAGTATAAGCAAAAGAATAATAGTCAGAAAAATAGGTCTTATCTTTTTTAAATAATTAGCTACTTTGCCTGTTGGAGTATACTTTTTCTTTGTTATCATTCCGCAAACTTCTTGAGCAGAGCCGAAGGGACAATACCAAATACAATAAAAAGCTCTACCTGTAATCATCGGTAGGAATATAGCCAAAGCGACAAGAATAGTCATAAAGATTTGAGTAGAGTAGGGGATTCCATCGCTAACCCAAGCTTTTAATAAGCCTAAAGAAACAAATCTTCCAAGTAGAAAACCAGGAATTAAAACGAATATGAACATTAAATATTTCCTGTATTTTCCCAAAGGGGCTTTAGGATAATATGCAATTAAAGATAAAACCAAACAAATCCAAGCAAGTATTTCAAAAGTGCAATCTTTGTAGAATCTAATTTTTTCTGCTTTTTCTTTAGCTATTTCTTCAATGTAATTTGCTGTTCTAGTTTTTACGCTTTTTATAATACAAGAGCTGCTCATAGTGGCACCAGAAACAGCGTCAACATTTAGCATTGCTGCTTCGCTGGCAACTTTGCCATTCCATTTCTTTAATAAGTCAGAATCTGTGACTTTTTTGAAGAAAGGTATCGGCGTTTCTGTATTTTTTTGCACAACTATCCCAACGATTTCATCTTTATTATTAATTCCTATAATTAAAGGAATATTGCCAGCAAAACCTTTTAAATCGCTACAATCAGGTAGACTATGTAGAGCATAGCCAATTTTCTGATTGTTTGAATCTAAAACTAATGCTCTGTTTTCTTTTTCGAGATTGTATGAAGTTGCTTCGGAAAAGATAGATTTAATTTCTTCTAAAGTGAAAAGATCTTTTGGCTCATTCTTGACTTGTTTACCAGATAATTTTGTTTGAATACTTCTTATAATACAGGAACTGCTCATTGTTGCACCAGTTACTGCATCTACTTTTAAGCTTGAGGCTTCTTCCGTTGTTTTGCCTTTCCATTTGTCTAATAGACCAGTAGATTTAACACGCTCTATGAAAGCTGGTGTTTCGTTATTCTTTTGAATTGCGATTCCCTGAATTTTTTTATTATTGTCAAAACCAATAATCATTGGTATTGGTCCTGCAAAGCCTTTTTCATCTTTTGCTATTGGAAGAGTATGAAAAGCTTTACCAATATTCTGATTATTTGAATCAAATACATTTGCTTCATCTTCTTTTATAACTCTGTAAGAATTAGCATTGGGGAATATTGCTTTTATTTCATCTAAAGAGAATTGGTCTATTATTGCTTTTTCACTTGATGAGTCAGGTTTACTATTGGTTTTTGGAGACTGAATATAATAACCAAATAAAGTACCTGAGTTAAAACCGATTATGGCTGAAAAGACTAATAGAAAGATTATTGGCAAAAGGTTTTGTAAAGTTTTTTTCATAATGACTAATATTAACATTTTGTCAAAAAAAATGTAATATACTTTATTGTTAAGATTAGTGCTGAATGCAAACTTTTAATGTTGTTATTATTTTAGTAATTATTTTTGTTAAAGTCACAAGTTACAAGTTATAAGTTATAAGTTATTAGTTATAAGACTCAAGACTCAAGTTATAAGTTTCAAGTTACAAGTTACAAGAAATCTCCTGCTCCATCTGTAGTCTTGCGTCTCCATCCATAGTCTTATGTCTCCATTTATGGTCTTATATTTAAAACAAAAAATACTCATAAATTTTCATATTACTGTCGATAGGAAGAAGAAGAATTATGTCAATTATGTCAAAAAGACATCCAGAAAAAGGAGAATGCCTTATGTTGAACAAAGTTGTGCCCACTAGGAATTTCGGGCGGAACTTTTTAGCAGTCCTAATGCTTACCATTATGGTATTAGGATTGTTCGGTTGTACTACAGGAACCAAAAGAGATGCTGGTGTTGTAGACAACGAAGCTCCGAGCGTTCCACAAAACGTTACTGGTGTTGGTAAGGAAAGAGCTTGCTATATCACTTGGTCTTCAAATACCGAAGCAGATTTAGTAGGTTATCGTGTTTATCGTTCTACCAACTCCGGCGGTCCATTTACTCTTATTGCTACTGTTGGTCATATGGCAGCACCAAATTATTATGATGATGACCAGGGTAACAAGCTTGTAAATGATCAGTATTATTATTACAAGATTACTGCTTTTGATACACAGGCTAAAGAATCTGATTTGTCATTAACTAACTCTATTCAGATTCGTGCCGGTCTTCCTTCTGAAGAAAGACCTCCAAGAGTTGTAAATCTTAAAGCAAGAGCCTCTAGAGATGCTGTTTATGTTTCTTGGGATAAAATAACTTCAGCAAACATAAAAGGCTACAATGTATACAGAGGTTTGAGCAGCAGTGCTGGTGGCGTAACTTGGGTAACTTCTGTTCCTCTTGAAACTCCTGGTTTCGTTGATACTTCAATTAGTAAAGCTTCTGCAGAACAATATACTTATATTATAAGAAGTTTCAATGAAGCTTATGCTGAAAGTGAAAACTCTGACCCTGTTCAAGTAACTCTTAAGTCTGGTGACGATACTATTCCTAATCCTCCTTATGACTTATCTGTAAGTTCAGATTCTGACCCTGTTATCACTTGGAGCAAGCCAACCACTAATGAAGATGGCTCTAATATTTTCAGTGGTGACAACCCAACTCAGGACCTTTCTGCTTATTTGGTTTTCAGAGCAAGCTCTAATGATGCATTGTTCTCTCTTATAGGAATTGTAGATGATAATGGAACTGCTAACCTTACTCAGAGCTTTAAAGATGTAAATGGAAGCTGTTATAATCTCTTTGCTGTTAGAGCATTAGATGTTAACGGCAATGTAAGTAAGCTTAGTTCAATTACAACATTGTCTTCTGATGCAAATATTCCTTCTACTCCTAAGAATTTAAGAGCTTGGTCTTCAACTGTTACCGAATCTGGTATCAGACTAGCTTGGGATGCAAGCACTAATGCAACTTCTTATAATATTTATTTCTCAACTAGTGCAGAAGGTGCTTATACTAAGGCTGTAACAGGAACTTCTCAGTGGACAGAATCAACTAATCTAGTATTCAATACTTATCCAAGTTCATATAACCAAGATCCAACCAAGAAGAGTCAGAAACTTGAATTTGGTATTCCTTATTACTTCAAGGTTTCTGCTGTAAGTTCATCAGGAAAAGAAAGTGAACTTAGTGCTTGTGCTAAGGCTTATCCTGGTGGAATGGGTGTTTACATACTTGAAGGTGAAGACCCCAACTGGGAATTCTCTCTTGCAACAAACGACAGTCAAAACCATGTTTACTTAGCATATAACTCTACTGCTTATCCTAACATTGATAACTATTCAGGTTCTGGTTGTGCATTGCTGGTTCCCTCTACTGTAGGTGCTTCAAACAGTGATAAGTATAGATTCGGTGCCGGAAATGTCCTTTCATCATCTTATTATGCATTACCTAGACCATCAAGTTCTGGTTCTTACTATA
>CAMJNS010000076.1 GCA_946407375.1 uncultured bacterium | reverse complement strand
GGCAAATAAGATGCTTTTTTGCCATGAACAGCTCTGATTTTCGGACTAGCAAGAACTTTTGCTTTGCTATCTTGTTCAAGAAATTCGAGAGTTGCTGGTAATGCATAATTACTTGGTAAATGACCAATGTCTGAAACGTTCATAGAATAATTATCAAGTTTGATACCAAGCTGTTTTAAGCCAGTGCGGTTAATTTCCACCAATTTAACTTCAATTACAGCCTGTTTAAGCTTTTCATCAACACTTTCGATAATTTTTTCTATAAGACTAATATTATCTGCAACATCATAAACAGATATTGAATTGATTCTTTCATTAACAGAGAAATTTTCAGTATCAATACGTTCACTAAGAGACTTACTGCTCTTAATCATATTAATAATTTCTTCTGGTTTGGAATTAACAAGTTTAAAAGTCTTATACTGTTTTTTGCCAAAGTCTCCAGCACTTTCTTTTGTGCAGATAACATAAGTATTATCATTATGAGGCTTTTTTACTAAACCGTTTGTTTCAATTAATAAATCTAACAATTCATCAAGGCTAAGATTTTCTACATAGAAATTAACTTTCTTATCTTCAACACTTTCGTGAATGATAAGATTTATATTCATCATCTTTGAAAGAGTTTGTAGAGCATCTTTCAAGCTTAAGTCCTTAAAAAGGAGTTCTCTTGCCATTCTGCTTGAATCAGAGTTGAAAGAGATAACAGTTAAGTCTCTTCCTTTCAAAGTGTATTGGAAATTGCGCTGTAGCAATAGATTTTTCAAAACATCTCTAAGAGTGACATCTTGAGCATTTACGCTCATTTTTCCCTTAACACCTGCATCAGCAAAAATACGCAAATCAAATTTTGCAGCAAGAGCATTTAATATTGTTAACAAATCTTCTTGTTCAAAATTAAGACTGACTTTTTGATCAAGAATAGTTTTGTTAGCAGTAGAATCATTATATAAATGCCAAGATTGAGCATTAGAATTTGTATTATAATTATTAGATGTATTTTTATAGCTTACAACTGGTTCTGATTTGTAAGCTTTTTTTCTTGTAGGAGTTGTTTCAATAACCAGTTTATTCCCAATTTTCTGAGAATTGGTTTTATACTGTTCATTAAAAACTAAAGTTGCCCTAACCACGTCTGGAGAGTTACTAACCTGGCTTACACGCATAAATTTAACTTTTGGGTGTGGTGAAGGAATTATCTTATTGTCAGATTCTAGTTCGAAGCCATATAAGTCTGCTCTAAGAACTTCAGGGGTATCCATAGTTACATTAAATTCATTGACTTCATGAGAAGGGAAAAGCACCAACCCATTGTCACCATATCCTGAAATACTGAGTTCCGTAAGCTTTTCGGAAGCTACAGCAGGAAGATTTATCAGTGCTGCAAACAGAAAGGCCAAAGCAGTCTTATTTATAATTGAAAGACTTTCCTTTCTATAGCCAGATAAAAGGCTCATAACTAGCTCCTTAAAATTATGCGTGAAATAGAGAGAATAATATTATATTCCTGCATTCTATTCGGCATTAATTTAAAGTTTGTTTAGTTTTTTTATAAAGATAAAAATATTTTTTCTATTTTCTGCTTTTAGTTGCTAAGTATGAAAGAGAAGAGAGAAAACGGCCAACTACGAAAAAAGGCTTTTTGAGCCTTTTTTCGTAGTTTTATCTTCCACCATTGCCGGTAACAACTTTTGCCATTCTGAAAATTGGCAAATACATAGCAAGAACGATAACACCGGTAATTGCACCGATTACAACGATAAAAGCAGGTTCAACCATTGCAGTAATTTGATCTATAAGGAAATTGATTTCGTCTTCATAAAATTCTGCAACTCTAGTAAGCATTTCATCAAGGTTACCAGATTCTTCACCAACTTCAATCATTTGCACAGAAAGTTCTGGCATAATCTTGGCTTTTGAAAGAGCCTTAGCTATTGGAATACCACCTTCAACTTCATGAACAACGTCTTCTAATGACTTTTGAATAACAACATTTTCTACCGCTTCATTACTAATATTCATAGCAGAAACGATATTTATACCTGATTCAAAGAGTGTAGCAAGATTTCTAGCATATAGCGCAATTATATATTTCTGAATAAGCCCACCAAATACAGGGACTTTAAGTTTAATACCATCAAAGAAACGTCTACCCACTTTGGTTTGGTTGATCTGATAAATGACAAGAATTACTGCTAACACAGCAGCAAATATAGAAATAAAATTGTTTGTTAAGAAAGTAGATACATCTATAACCTTCTGAGTTAGCCAAGGCAATTGTTGGTTAAACTGTTGGAACAACTTCGAAAACTGTGGAATAACAAAAGTAAGCAAGAATACAACAACCAAGGTTGCTACAAGAGTAATAATGCCAGGATAAGTCATGGCACCTATAACTTTACGTTTTACCTGTATTCTACGTTCTAACAAAGCAGAAAGTCTGTCTAATACAAGAACAAGACGACCGGATTCTTCCCCTACTCTTATAAGGTTACAATATAACATTCCAAAAACATCATCATATTTTCTAAAACACATATGAAGAGGTGAGCCACCTTCAACTTCATTTTTAGAATCCCATATTATTTTTCGCAGACGATATGTATTCATCTGTCGAGAGAGGGTGCTTAAAGACCTCAAAACAGCAATCCCTGCACGACTTAATGAGGCAAAATATTTAGTAAAAAGAAGAAGTTCAGTTGTTCTTACAGAGCCATAAAAAGGATTCAAATAAGAGAGAAGAGATCGGTTCTCGGGACCAGGTCCATCCTGCTGAACTTCATCAACTTGTTTTTGGTTTTCAGAAGCCATAATGTATTCCTTGTTTTGAGTCTTAAATTAAAGAGATGTTAAATCTACTAGAATTATAAACCTGTTGGGAGGTCAATAAATTCATATGGAAGATTGAATTCTTTTGCAAGAAGTTTTCCAACTTCATTTGCACCAAAAGTTTCAGTAGCATAATGACCAGCAGAAATAAGATGGATTTCTCTGTCACGATATTGAGGAACGCCCTGATGCTGTATTTCGCCAGTAAATATAACATCTACTTCACCATTATATACAGCAGGTTCAAGAATAGAATTCCAACCGCCGCCAGAAACAATTCCGACTGTTTGAACCATTTTTTTACCAAAATCAAGGTGGCAATTAATTTTAGCAATTTTTTGTTCAATTCGTTCCTTGAGTTCATCAATGGAAATTGGTTTTTCAAACTTTCCGATGAAGCCTACCGGATTGCCTTTACAAAGGCCGAATGGGGCTATTCTTTCTGCATTTAAAAGCTTTGCTATAACAGCATTATTTCCTACTTCAGGATGTGCATCTAAGGGAAGATGCATAGCAAACAGATTCAAATCAGCATCTAATAAAGTTTTAAAAATCTTTTTATTTATTCTATCTATTCTACTCCATTCCGCACCTTTCCAGAAAAGACCGTGATGAACAAAAGCAAAATCGCCGCCAAGCTTTTTGGCTTGTTCAAAGAATGGAATAGTAGCGTCAACGCCAGCAACAATCTTAGTTATTTCTTCTTTTCCCTCACATTGAAGACCATTATAGGAAAAATCAGGAATATTTACTTCTGAAAAAAGATTATTTAAAAACTTGATTATTTCTTTGCGAGCAACCATTTTTGTTCCTTTTTTATTTATAATTACTAATTTTGTATGTATTTTCTATAGAAACAGCGACATCAGAGTTCCTAGCAGTATAGTGAACCCCTATTCTAGTTCTTTCATGCTGATTGGGATATTCAAAGAATATCTGGTCATTAAGCAGATTTTTATTATAAGCCCGATGCATAGTAGATTGCAAAGTTGCATCTATAGGAGTCCAACCACGACCTTTTATATATACTTCACACCATTCGTGACCTATTGATGTTTCTTTTCCTATAAATTCATTCTTTATTAAGAAACCAGTAGCTAATCGAGCTGGTATTCCTTTTTTCAAACATAAAGCAGTTAATAATCTTGAATATTCTGTGCAGTCGCATCTATCTATATTGTTCAAAGCCCAGGAAACAGAATTATCAACTCCGTTTTCTAGATAATTCAAACCTTTTGCAACCGCAGCAGAAGCTTTTGCAATAAAGATATCCTGATAACTATTTAAATCATCAGAATCTTCTAGAACAATATTATCAATAAAATTAGCAAGCAGTGCAAGTTTTGAATCATCTAAGTCGAATTTTTCATCACTTTTTAATTTATCTAAGTCTGGAATTACACCATCATCAAAGAAAGCATCATAAATTGCTTTTAACTCTATTTTATACTTTATTTCCAATGAGATTTTCGGACTCCACATAGATTTAGGAATACTAATATCTAAAGCCCCATCCTTATCGTAACTTGGGCTAACAGAGAGTCTTTTACCTTTGGATATTATTTCAGTAGAGATTATTTCAACTTTTTGATGATTTTGAAAGTCAGATACAGGTCTTACTGTGAAATTTAGTTCTTCTAAAGAAGAAGCTCCAGAAACATTTAATGTTATATGCTCAGTTAAATTAAAGGTAGAATCTTTTAATGATGCATAAATACGCTTAGTGCTATTTATATTCTTATCATTCGGAAATTTGTTAATAGTATCTTTAACTATTGATGCTAAACCTTCCAAATTACCGCCATAAAAAGCAGCTCTAACATAAGCGTGATATGAATATCCTTTAACATCTAATTTTTTCGATGCAGAAAAGGATTCTATAGCTTTTGAATAATTATCTCGTTCTAGATATTTTAAACCCAGCAGATAATATGGATAGGGTTCATTTATTTTAGAAGCATATTGTTTAAGAAGTTCAAAAACAGTATCACTATATTTGCCAGTGTTTTCTAAAGCTGTAATAAGAGCTAATGCATAATTATTATCTTCTGGAGAAAGATTTAATGCATAAGAAAAATAATCCGCAGCTATTTCATTCTCTTTTAGGTCATTGAGGTAAGTCAGCCCCATTAAATAGGCTGTTTTATGGTCTTCTGGCTCCATTCCTAATACTATAAGAGATTCTTCTAGAAGCTTTTTATTATTTTTAGCTTTATTTAAAGCTATCAAATAATTCTTACGAAAACCCTTAGAACCTGGGGCTATAGATACTGCACGTTCAAAAAGCTGAACAGCTTCTTTGGTTCTATTAGAATTCATAGCTTCTATAGCTTCATTATTTAAACTAACTGCTGTATTATAATCATCTACAGAAGGTTCTTCAAATTGACTAGTATCTGGAAGCTCTAAAGCAGCTGGGCGATATTCTAGAGATTTATTTCTTGAGCTAAAATCAAATGTATCAAGCCAATCAGCCGCACAAGAGGTTGACATACAGAGACATAATATTGGTAATACTGCTTCAATTTTTTTCATAAGTATATTCTATCATTTGAGAAGTAAAATGTCTAATTATGGAGTAATTTCTAGACGTTCATAAAAAGTTGCCAACTCTTCTGAAGTAGGAATTCCAAAAACAACTTTTTTCTTTAGATATTTGAAGAATGGATATAAACCAAAAGCTTCTGCCCCGTCAGTGGAAATTAAAATCACTTCTCCTACTGGTAAATCCATTGATGGAAGCTTGTCTTTGTTTAAAGCTTTTGCTACAGGACCGCTCAAATCGGCATATGGAAGCTTAGCCCCTTTAGGAGCTCTCATAACCAAAGTATTCGCATTTATATACCTTACTCCTTTAAGAATTTCAATTAACCCTTCAACTGCTTGAGGAACACTTTCTTCAAGAGGCTCTTCTGGCTCTTTCAAATACTCATTTAACTCTCTCATAAGCATTAAAGGATTAGTTTCATCTTGAGAATTACCCATAATTTTTGAAAGCTGGAAAGTAAAGAACTGGTTGTTCCCTCTAACTGCTTTCATAGCTAGAACAAAATTATGTAGACACCTTATTGCCGATGGTCCTGTAAGATTACCTTTTATACAATCTTTAATACTTTTAGCAAGCATTTCAGATTCTTGAGCATAATACATACAAGATTGCAAGAAACAGATGTTTAAAAAAGCCGTCAAATTTGTCAAAGTTTTGCCTATAGCCTTAAGTTTTAAATCATTTGTTGAGGCTTTAAAAACTTCTAAGAGAGGATCAGTTAAAAAAGATGGATATTTTTCAAATATATCTTTAGTATTTGAAGGAACAGAAACAGATGATTGTGTTTTGTTGGATACCGGAGTTTGAGCATTAACTTGATTAGACTTTTTAGGAATAGGTTTTTCGCTAGATTCTACGCTTATTTGCTGTTTTTCATTGATTGGAGGTTTTCCACTTTCCGCAATAGCCTCTTCTATAGCTTCTTTAACTGTTGTTTCTAATACATTTTCATTAGCTTTATCATTTATTGATTTTGACTCAGATACGAAATCAATAGAAGATAAATCTACTTCTTCAACTTTTATATCATCTAGGCTTTGTAGAGTATCATCAAAATTAAAATCTACTACATTATCACTAGAATTATTTGTATTAGATTCTACTGTTCCTAAATCTAATGAATCAGCATCTAAGAATTGAGAAGCATTATCAAAATTTAATGAATCTGATTCTAGACCATTATCTGCTTTTCCTTCAAGACTTGTATTTATAATATCCTTTTCTGTAATATCATTATTAACTTTATTTATTTCTTCTTTAACAGAAGCTAAATCTGTTTCTACAGTTTTTGTTAAATCCAATTCAAGACTATCTTCAGTAATTGGCGGTTCTTTTGGAACTTCAATATTTTCCTGCTTAACTGCTTCTAGATTTAAATCGCTATTCAAATCTTTAGAATTAGTATCAGTTTGTTTTTTACTTTTTTCTAAGTTTGCTAATTCAAGTTCTATATCATTATTACTGTCATTTGGAATCGCAACTTCTGTCGCCTTTTCAGCTTCATCTTTTTCTTTAACCGTCGCAATAGCATCTAAAAAAGCTTTTTCATCTTCTTGCTCCCTAAGCTTTTCAACACTAACTATATCAGCAACTGCTTCTTTAGCTTTATTCTCATCTATTTCAGCAAAAGCATTGGCTTCTAAAGAAAAATCAGTATTATCGATAAAAGTCTTTTCTTCTGGCAATTGATTGTCATCTAAATTAACAGTCTCGTCTACTGGCAATACTGAATCATAATTTTCAATTGTTTTAGAAAAAGCTTCCATTTCAGAGCTGTCAATGCCCGCAATTTCACGGTCTAGAGCTTCATTAGCTTCTCTGATAATACGATCTTTTTCTTCTTGTTCTTTGCGTTTTTGTTCTAGCTGCTCTTTTAAAGATACTTTCTGACTTTCTTCTATCTCCTCTTGTTTTTTCTTATTTTCTTTTTCTTCTGCTTTACGTTTTTCTGCTTCATCATGGTCTTTTAAAGAACGTTTTGTTATATATGGAATAGCATCTAATACTTTTAAAGCCTCTCTAGCCTTTCGTGCAATATTTTGATTTGAATGATACTGAACCTTAGCTATAACAGAGCGAAGATTATTGGTTATAAGATTTGGAAGGAATGGAGCAACAGTATTTAATACCCATTCATCTGGAGAACCTAAAGCATAGTCTAAAATTATGGATAATTCTGATTCTGGCAATTCTTTTATTGCTACAAATGCAGTTTGAGACACTATGGGGTCTTTATCGGCAACAAGATTTAAAACATAAGCAAAATGACTTGGACGTCCGCTTTTTATTGCTTTTTCACATACCATACATCTAACTTCAGGGTCAGGATGTGTCAAACACATTTCTATAAAATCATAGCTATTAGCAGGAATAGAGTTTCCCATTGAAGCTAAAATAGCTATAATCATCTGACTTGTTGCAGAGTTTTCTAGGTATTTCCACATGGTCGGGGTAAGATCATTAACCTTTCCCCCTTCCTCATATTGCAATATTTCTAATATACGTCTTTCCATCGCCGAATCACGAGGAAAGCTAGTTAAAGTAAGACAAACCTGAACCATAAAAACAGCAATACTTTCGTTTTTTTCGTATCTTACTGCTTTTTTTAGTTCTGGAAGTAAATCTATACGCCTGTCAAAGAGAATTCTATAAATAGCTTCTCTTTTATTATACTCATTAGAACTATATAATCGAGATATTAATTCTCTTGTTTGAGGCGAAAGATTTGTTTGTGTCATTTTTTTAGCTTCAAGCTATAAGCTTTAAGCTTATAGCCAGAAATTATCAATCAAGTTATACAACAAAAACAACCATCAACCAACCAACAATAAAAATTATTAAAAATAATCTATTTTATTCTACAGTTACTGATTTTGCTAAGTTACGAGGTTGATCTACGTCTAAACCACGTAAGTCAGCAACAAAATAAGCAAATAACTGTAAAGGAACAACATTTATTATTGGAGAGAAAATATCAGAAACTTTAGGAACTTCTATAACCTGATCTGTTAAATGTCTAATCTGAGTATCTCCCTCGGTTGCTATAGCCATAAGTTTCCCTGCTCTAGCCTGAACTTCTTTCAAATTAGAAATAGTTTTGTCATAAAGATCTGACTGTGTAACAATAGCCATTACCGGCATTTCACTATCTATTAATGCAATAGGACCATGCTTCATTTCACCAGCAGCATAGCCTTCAGCATGGATATAACTAATTTCTTTTAGTTTTAAAGCTCCTTCTAAAGCTGTAGGATAGTTAAAACCTCGACCTAAGAACAAGAAACTCTTATAATTGAGGTAATTAGCAGCTATTTCTTTTATTTTATCCTTCTGTTCAAGAACTTTTTCAATTTGTTGAGGCAATACTTTTAGTTCTCTGATTTTTTCTTTTACAAAATCAGAAGAAATAACAGAACGTATTTTACCTAACATTAGAGCTAAGAGAGTAAGGGCGGTAAGCATTGCAATATAGGCTTTAGTTGAAGCTACACCTATTTCTGGACCGGCATGAATATAAACAAGCCCATCAACTTCACGAGTTAAAGAAGATTCTTTTGCATTAACTATACCGAGAACTTTCGCTCCACGACTTTTAGCTTCTCTAACAGCAGCAAGAGTATCAGCGGTTTCCCCAGACTGGCTTATAGCAATAACAAGAGTATTTCCATCTACTAAAGGAGAGCGGTATCTAAATTCACTTGCCAAATCACATTCTACAGGAATTCTAACTAAATCTTCTATTAAATACTTTCCAACGCAGCCCGCATAAAAAGCAGTCCCACAGGCTACCATAACAATTCTTTGCGCTCTGAAAATATCTGGACCAGTTAAACCTAATTCTTCTAGATAGATTTTTCCTTCTTCTTCAGAAGTTCTTCCACCTATTGTATTACGTATAACTTGTGGCTGTTCAAATATTTCTTTGAGCATAAAGTGAGAAAACCCACCCTTTTCAGCCGCAACTGGATTCCAATCAACTGTTGTAGATTCTTTTACAATATTTTCGCCTGATTCCAAGCTGAAAAATTCAACTGTATCTCGTTTTACAACAGCAGCTTCAAAGTTTTCTAAGTAAATTACTTTACGAGTATATTGAAGTATTGCCGTTACATCAGAAGCTACAAAATTTTCTCCATTACCAAGACCAACAAGTAATGGGGCTTCCTTACGAGCACAAATAATTTCTTCTGGATGGTCTTTATGAATAACAGCTATTGCATAAGCACCTTCAACCTTTTTAGTAGCTTCTAAGACTGCCTTCTTTAAGTCGCCATTATAATATTTTTCAATCAAATGGGCTAAAACTTCAGAATCAGTTTCTGAAACAAATTTATGACCTTCTTCAATTAGCTGCCTTCGAAGAGCCATAAAATTTTCAATAATCCCATTGTGAGCTACCATCAAAGAGGTATGACAATCTCCATGGGGGTGAGCATTAAAAGCTGAAGGACGACCATGAGTAGCCCATCTGGTATGACCTATACCTATTGTGGATTCCGATTGGAATTCATCTAGTAAAAGTTTTCTGATGTTTCTAAGCTTTCCTATATCTTTCCTACAGTGAATTCTTCCATTATCAACAACAGCAATACCTGCAGAATCGTAACCACGATATTCTAGTTTAGTTAATCCATCAAAAATAACTTCATTAGCTGGCTTTACGCCAATATACCCAATAATGCCACACATGGTCTGAAAAAAGTCCTTTCAAAAATCTATTTTAAAATTTTTCATTGCCTGGTCTGTAATTATTGCTTGGACCAGGATTATAAGCCGCATCTGGGCTACTAGAATCATCTGAACTAGCTTTTAGATTTTCAAGGGCTTCATTTGCTTTAATAGCATAAAGAGTACCTGGATAAGACTGGATAATATCTTGATAATATTGCATAGCTTTTGAATTACCATTTTCTACGCCTTCATAAAACTCAGCTATTTCATATTCTGCTGAAGGAGTCCCTGTCAAACTAAAATATTTTTCGTATTCGCTTTTAGCCACATCTTCTTTCCCTTCGGCTTTAGCTATAATACCTTTAATTCTATGAGTATCAGCAAAGTCGCCACGTTTTTCTACTTCTTCTATTTGAGCAGTGGCTTCATTTGTAGCAGAAGTTGATGCGAAAGCTTCCGCTATTACTAGCATAGCAGGAACACAATCTGGACTTGATCTAAGAATAGAACTAGCTTCATCAATACCACGTGAATACTCAAACATTTTAATTAATATTTTTGCTTTTGCTACTCGGTATTTTACATTAGCTGGGCTAACGCTAATAGCTTCTTCTACTTCTTCTAATGCTTCATTAGACATTTTATTTTCCATTAATAGAAGAGCTTTAACATAATTAGCTTCGCCTTTATTACCCTTTGATATTGCGCTATTTACCATATTCATAGCTTCTTCAAGGTTTCCCTGTTCCATTTTAATTTGAGCAAGACCAACTGAAGCATCACTAAAATTTGGTGATTTAGCTATAATATCCTTATATATTTTTTCAGCTTCTTTATATTTACCTAGAGTAACTTTAACTTCACCTAAGTTGAATTGAGCAAAATCATCATATTTTATATCACAAGCACTTTTTAAAGCTTTTTCAGCATTATTATTATCGCCAAGGTATCTATAGCAGTTACCCATTAGAAAATAGCTTTGAAAACTGTTGGATTTATTTAATTTGGCAGCTTTTTCAAAGTTTTTAATAGCATCTTTATAATTTGACTGGCTCATTTTTACCACACCCAAATTGTGATAAGCTTCACCATTATTAGAGTCTTTTTTAATTATAGCTTTCAACATAGATTCAGCAGCTGCATAATCTTCTTCATCTATTTTAACAACGGCTTTTTCCAAGTCAGTCAAAGGTCTTTCCGGTGTAATATCTCTTGGTGTATAGTCTACTTTAGGTTTTTGCATTTCATAAGTTTTATCCATTGACTTATAACCGCCAATCATAACTTCTTTTTTGATTTTCCCTGAAGCAGCTTCATTCTTCTTTATTTTGATTGACTGTTTTTCAACTTCTTCTTTGATTTGTTTTACTATGTTTTTATACTGTGGATCATTTGGAAATTTCTTTGCAAGAATTTCAGCATGTTTTAATGCTAGCTCATTATTGCCAGACAAAGCCAAACTATATATCAAATAATATCTAGCTTGAGAATGATCCGGATCCATATCTACTACCTGACCTAAATAGTCAGAAGCAGCAGCATATTTCTTTTCGCTGTAATTTTTCATGCCTTCGCCCATAAGCTGAGGAATAAGTTCATTACCTGCATAAGCAGTACAGCATATTCCTAATAATAAACCAGGTATAAGTTTCTTAAGATTTCGTAAAGACCTTTGTTGTTTTAAGTAAGACACTTCATATATCTCCAAAATAAAATCTGAGCTTTTAGAAGCTAATAAACTATACATCGTCTTGTTATTTTAACTTAATAATGCTAAAAATATCAATTATTTAATGTTTTTTTTGTTTATTTTAAGGTCAAAGCTATGAATATTTATCTGGAAATTATTTTAATTTATGCCATACAGATAGCTGAAATGCTTTCTTTCATTGGTATTGGTTTTTATACTTTTAAAAAATTAGGTCTTAAACTATTAAACTTTAAATTGCCAGTATTACCTTTGATTTTAGCTTCTTTAGGAATAATTACTATTACACCTGTAGCTGCATTATTAAACTTTTTATTTCCTATAAACCATTTAGTTGCTTGTGGGTTCATTTTATTTGGTCTAATTTTATTTGTTAAAAATAAAATCATTTTATCAAAAATTCTTAAATACAGCATAAAACCTCTTATAGTTTTAACAGCCTGTATTTTTGCTTTAGCTTTGTGTTGGGGAATTCAAATTGCTGATACCTTTGGGTATCATATTTATGCTTCAAAATGGGTAGCAGAAAGCAACATGCCCGTCGGACAGGCTAATTTAGACGTAAGATTAGGCTATAACTCCCTCATTTTTACAACCTATGCAATTACTGAATTCTTAATGTTTAAGTTTGATAAACCATTCTTCTCTTTTTTCCCAATATTTTTCTCTCTTTTTATTTATGCATCATTTATTCTTTTAAGAAAAAGTTTAAATCAAAAAAAACAAACAAAGTTTTCTGATTATTATTTGATTTCTTTTTTTATAATAGCTTTTATTTATAATCGTTCATTCGGCTCTTTAGCAACGGACTTAACTTCAATAATATTTGCCTGGTTAACCTTTTATTTTTGTGCACTACAAAGTGAAAAAATTGAAACAGAAAATAAAAAGGATTTCTCTTTTATTAAATTAATAATAATTTTCTCCGTTTTTACATCAACAATAAAGCTTTCTATGGCACCAATTTGTCTATTACCCATTTTATTTATTTTTGTTAATAAAATTATTAGGAAGGATATTATTGGAACAAAAGATTCTCCAAGCAGAATAAAAGAACTATTTATCCCAATAGCAATAGCTTTATTATTACTAATTATATATACCGTAAAAGGATATATACAGTCAGGTTATCCCGCTTTTCCAAACAGTAGTTTTTCTATAGATGTGTCTTGGAAAGTTCCTGCTCAAATAGCAGATGAAGAAAGAGAGTTTATTTGTAATTTTGCAAAAGATTATAGCCACTGTAAAGACAAGAAATATATGAAAAGCCTGAAATGGGTTCCCCATTGGCTTATTCAATTTGCAATATATGAACGAGCACTGTGGATAACAGCATTAATAGTATTATTTGTAACAATCAAAAATAAGGCAAATATACTTATTAATAAATCTCAAAAAGCAATACTTTTTGTTTCTATCTTCGGAATTCTATTTGTAATGTATAACGCACCAGCAGCACGATTTGCTCATGTCTTCCTTTTTACAGCGTTATTTACACCTCTGTGTATTTGGGCATCAAATAATAAGATTTTAAATATAGATATTTCAAAATATCCTGGTTTATCAAAAAAATTAGCGATTCTTTCTATTATTATTTTAATTACTTCATTACTTTTTATTTATGATAATTATTTGGGAACCAGAATATTCCATAATACTCTTTTAAAACTTTTCCCAGCAACACAAACTAGAAGTTTACCCTTTGTATATGCTGCTTTCTCTCTTTGTCTGATTTTTACTAGTTTTCTTTTATTTCTCTCTGTGAAAAAAATTATCAAATTTAAATCAGACCAACAAAGCTCACAACTTATGATTCCCTCTTGTAAAATCTTTTTATCTATCCTTTTAATAGCTTCATTATCTCATATAGGTTTGGAAATACCCGCAATATTCGGTAATCATACAAGATTAAGATTTCCTGACTTAGAAAAAGAAATAAGCTCTACAAAAGGTTTCACAGTTCATCATTATACTCCATATGTTTGCAATAGAGAACTACTTGCCACAACATATAAACACGAAGTATTAGTGAAGAAAATTAATGGGCGATATTACTTCTCATTCGTCTTTTAATTCGTCAAAATTAAATATTTCATTGTCATATTTCATCATTGGAATCATATCTTCATTCTGGTCGTCTAATGAACCAGAATCGATTCTTAACATTTCTACTTCTTGTTCATCATTGCCTGAAAGATTATCGTAACTTAACTGCATTTCAGCAGAGTCGTCACTACCAATTGACGCATAGTCATCTTCAACTCCATAGTTAGGGAGATCCTCGTCTGAACTAGCTAAGATACTGCTTTTGCTAATATTTTCACCACTATTTCCAAAGAAGAAATCGTTGCCCAATTCTTCTTGAAGAATATTCATTTCTGAAGTCATAAATCCAGAATCATTGCCCTTAACAGAAGCAAAATCCTTATCGCTGAAAAATTCAGAATCTTCAAACCCTGTTTTTGAAGGAGTGAAAGAATTGTTGCTATTAGTATTTTTAGTTTTATTCTTGGTGCTTGAATTTGAATTCATAGCCATGAATCCGTCAGGAACATTATATGAGCTAAAATCATCATTAGAAGAACTGAAAGAGTCATTCATACTATTTGAAGATGGTCTAATTAAAGGCTGACTAGTTTTAGCAGTTAACATAGTATTTTTGTTTCCACCTTTTCCACCAAGTAAAAACAAAGGAAGCTTGTCTTCTGCTGCAGATTTGGCTTTTCTAGCAACATATTCACTTCTAGATTCCATATTAATAACTGGCTGTAAATTACCATTTGCCTTACCAGCCTGAGCCATTTCTTTCCTCATACTTCCCATATCTTCCTTAATTCTAACAAAAAGACCACAAACCTGATTTCTAGCATAAGTTGAAATTTGTGATTGAGCTTTTTCAGAAAAATCATCTTTTTTGTATTTCATGCTTTCAGTGCTTTTATCAACGAAAGCACTTATAAGATGTGTAAACTGCTGTGCAGAATTTCTAACTTGCGAATCACCAATAGAAACAGTATTATCAACACCTTTAACAGTATTTGCTAAAGAATTAATTTGAACAAATATTTTTTCTCTTGATGGTTGAGGAAGATTAATCAATGGAAATTGCTTAATAGCAAAATGGTCAGAAAATCTTAGTGTTTCTTTTATAGTTTGTTTAATAGAGGTAAGACCATAATCTATTTGTTCACTACTACTTTTAACATTTAGCATCAGGCCTTTAAAAGATTCACTATGAGAACGAATATTGGTCATTAATTGCTTTGAAGCTTGAACAAATAAATCTAGCTCATTTATATTAAGAGATGGAATTATTTCATAGGTTTCGTAAGAAGCACGAGACATTTCTGTCATACTTTCAAGACAGGATAAGTATTTCTGACTTATTAGCAACTGATTTGCATTAATAGATCTAACTTTA
>CAMJNS010000075.1 GCA_946407375.1 uncultured bacterium | reverse complement strand
GATACAATAACAATTTTATTTTTAGGCTGATAAATCTCAAACAACTGGTAATAGCCATACAGAGATTGTCTGAAAACTAGAAATTCGTAAAAATTTTAGTGTAGAGGAAATTGTCCTCACCCCCTTTCTTAAAGGGGGATTAAGGGGGATTTTAGAATAATTAATTTAATCTAATTTTGAGCTAAAAACCTAGTTTTCAAACAGTCTCATACAGGAGAGATAGACATAATCTATATTTTTTCAAAAAAAAGCAAAAACAAAAGCCCCTTACAGCTCAAGTATAGTAAGCTGCAAGGGGCTTATGTTTATTCTTCCTTTATATAGTTAGAAGATTAGAATTTAGTATATAATTCTGTCCAGAATAAGTTGTAGTCGCAATCAGGACTTACAGGATTATTCTGTTTACCATGACCAGCATCAGTATCAGTAGCTTTACGATATTTACCATCATACATGAATCTAGTGAAACCAGACTTCCATTTTAAATTACGTGATATTGTATATCTATACTCAGCAGTGAATACATCGGCTTCGCCAGAATCGGTTCCTAATGGGTTATAATTATCAATGCCGTTTACTTTATCCTTTTGTTCTCTTAATAAGTCATAGGCTAATCTGAAATAATGCTTTGGTCGAGACTTGGGTTTATATTCTACTTGAATCTTAGTATCAGTAAAGTTATGAGTATCACCGTTTATCAAGAAGTGATTCATAACCAGCATAAGGTTATCCAATCTTGTAATGTCTTCCAATGGTGATTCTGGAGCATAGGCAAGTCTTCTGTCGCCACCAAGGAATAAACCGCCATGAGCTTCTTTATCAGCAATATAATAAGATACTTTTCCTGCAAATTCAGTTTTGGGTTCATAATTCAAAGCCACATAACCGATTTTACCATTGTCATCTATATTATTAACACCACCAACATAATCCTGTTTCAACTTGGTAAATACTGCGGAAACATCATAAGAAAAATTATCGCACTTACCTAATTTGCCGTGTGAACCAAGTTCAATATCATATCTTGAACTGTCAGTAACTTGTGGGTCATTTGCTTTATTAGTCAGGCTGTACCCTGCTGGAGCATGTTGTCCATAAAAACCTATATAATAATTACAATCTTTCTTATTTTGTTTAATATTTAAATTCCAAATCTGGTATTCGTCGGAATCACTTTTACGATTAAAATAAGAATTAAGCTGATATGTTAAGTCGCCTTTCTTTGTTGTGTACCTGGCAACATCAACATATTGATTTATGAGCAAAGAGTGACCTGTGGCTTCAAAAGTTCTACCAAGCAAAATATCTCCATCAAGTTTATTTTTCAATTGTAGGAAAGCCAAGTCACAAATACCTGTTGTATGGTTAGCGCCTCGCCAAGTTCCGCTATCACCAAGGCCGTTCATCATTCTCCATCTAACTACAGCCATAACATCTTTATCAATATTCATTATGAATTTGAATCTCAACAAAGAAGCTGTTTGATGCACGCCAGGATTACCATGAGGATACTTTAAATCAGTACCACGGATTAAAAAATCTCCGCCAATTAAAACTTTGTCGCCAGAATTTTTTATTTCCTCTTTTATTTCAGCAACATCTTTTTTCAAGTTAGCAACATCTTCTTTTACTACTGATAAATCTTCTTCAATACCATTATATTTAACAGCCAATAATGACAATTCATCAGAAAATTCATTAGATAATTTTTCAATACTGTTAACTGAGTCTTTATCTAACGAAGAAGAATTCTTACCATATTTTACTTCTATTTCTGCTAATCCTTTTGCTAACCAGGAAGCCATAGTATATCTATCTGTGGGCTTGTTTCCTGAAAATACTTTGGTATCAATGCAGCTAATAACACCTTTTTCTGAAAGTTCATTTATTGCTTCATAGGCCCAATGCCCTGCTGGAACATCGTCATAAGGATGGGCATATATACCACTTTGATTAATTAACATTAAAGCTGTACACATTATTATATAATTTAATTTTCGCATAGAATTTCCTTCCTAGAGAAACTTTACTGTTATAAGCTTGTGTGGGCCAAGAAATAAGTAAAGCAACTGCTATTGTTTAAATATGTGTAAAATTAAATATATAAAAACAACGAACATTAACAAGGTAAAAAAATACCTTGATTTTTCAACCAAGGGAAATTTGCTTTACTCCACTTGTTAATGGGGTATTTACTGATTAACAAGCTTCTAGAGATTAATCTTTGTGGTATCTTCACTGTAATGTGAATCAGATAGATAAAAATTATCAAAAGTATTCATGATTTCAGGCAATTTTATAAATTGCTCTACAGGTATATTCATATCTTTCATTAAAATACAGTTATCAGTTTCGTTTAGATGAGTCAGGAACAATGATTTTTTTACGCTATCTGCATTGTTCTGTTTAATATCTTTTTGAACTTCAGCAACAAATTCATTTATATCACCCTGTCTGGCATATCTTATTGTGCCCTGCCATTCATTTGGTTCGTTTGTTTGGTCTATTTCAAGTTTTCCTAAAGTTTCTCTTGGACACTGATGCGGCAACGAACCTGCACCATGTTTTGTTACGTATGTACGTGAAACATATATTACTTCATTAAGAGAATATCCGAAATGTTCAAGAAATTTGCAAGGGTTTGTTAGACCCGTTTCAGAACAAGTAAGATGAGGGGCGTATTTTTTATTATTTCGATCTAGTAAAAGTCCTTGTCCATTTTCAAAAATCAAAGTGCCTGTTTCTTTGAGCTTTTCTTTCAGACTGTCATCTGACAAAATATTAATATAATGCAAATTATTGCAAATAGCTTCTGCTGCATTTTTTAACAGAGTGTCATTTGAAAGAAGCTGCAAATATTCATCTGCTGTTTTTGTTAATGTGCTGCTAATTTCTTTTAATCTTTTCGGAAGATATTCGGCTCTGATTTTCAAAAGGGATTTATATAAATCGTTGGCTTTTATGCCATTAATAGAAGAAAGACTTAAACCATAGCCAGCGACTGTTCGTAAATCGCATTCATTAATTCCCATACCGCAACTGCCATGGCGAGAATCTCCTCTAGAGGTTTCCAAAGCCATATTTAGCAAAACATCGTCAGGAATGGTTATGCATGTATCGCTCATGGCATATACATTTGGCACAAAGCCAAACATACTGCGGAATGCTTCAATTTCTTCACCAAGTTTATATATATCTGGGTAAAAAGTATTACTCCACAGAGTATCTACGCCTCTAAAAGAAGCGGAAGACAACTCATGAAAAAGGAATTTTTTCCCATTTTCTTTATATTCAACGGTATGTCCTGATTGTGCTCCGCCATTATGCCTGACAACTAGCGGTTTTGGGGAATGAAGGGCAAGAAAATCAACTGCCATTCCCTTCCCTTCATCACCAAAATTTTTCCCTACAACTGCAATTGTTTTCAAAGAGTGATTGCCTCACCAATATCTGTAAGTGCAAGGTCGCTTAGAGCTTTTCTAATAGTAGGTCTTTGAATTTCATCCCACTGTTCTAGAATTTCATCTAGTTTTTTACCTTTTTGCATTTGAATAGTGCTCAAAATAATCTGTGGTAACAAATCAACTTCTTCTTTAGCTATACAAATTTTATGACCTGCTAAAATATCTTTATTTCCAACACCACCAATCATAATATGGAAAACATGAAATTTCTTTTGAACTTCATTCAGAATATCATCAAGAGAACTTTTCTTTGACTTGGAAACTGGTTTATCACCAATAACTCGTTCTATGGTTTCATCAATATCTTCGTTTCTGATTGTTGCTGCATCACCTATGGTAAAAAGGAAACCTTTTTCTTGTCTTTTATTAATCGCATCTATATTTGTATGTTTTGCCAGAAATTCCCACAAACAGGGAATGGCTACCTCTCCTTGACCACCATTTTCAAAATAAAGATCCAATAGTTGTTCAGCAATGCGGATATCTGACTCAAATTGAGTAACCTGTAAAGGTGATCTGTCTTGGAAATCACCGTAAGCAGCGCACATCAATGCTGGATCTTCCACTGCACCAGTAGAATATAGTTTCATTATAAGGTCATTCAATGCTTCTGAAGCAACTTTTACGGCAAGGTAGCCCATAGAAGCGGTTACGTCTAGCCCTACAACGATTGGTATTGTGTTGGGGTGATCTGATGAATCAAAACATTCCCTTGTTCCAATGTATTTTGGATCAAATTTTGGATTACAACTAGTTCGTTTGAATATTTCATCAACTTTATTATCACTTGATAAATTTCTACTACTTTTTAGTTTGCTCCAATCGCTTGCTGAGTAACTTCCAAAACCCATATTTTCATTTCTCCCTTACATTTTTATAAAATTATGACCGCCGAAGCCGTCTATTATTACTTTATCCCACTTTTCAAAATCATCAAAGGCATTAGACTCAGGCGCGGAATTCAAAAAATCATACATCTGAATAGGTTTCCTAGTGTCTTTTGCCAAGGCTATTGCAGTTTTTCTAATTGATTGAAGATCGCCTACTCCCTGCAAATTCTGTATATTTCTCCAATCTCCGAATAACGCTCCTTCATGTGTTGTAGGATTAATCCATATAGATGATGGTTCAATATTACCATGCTCTAAGTTAGCGTATTTTAATGCACAGCAGATGTTTTCCATTCTAGATATAACCCATGCCAAATGTTCTGATGGCCAGGGTGCAAACATTTCAGCCGGATAGAAATAAGGTCTTCTTTTGAAAACTAAGACACGACCGCAATTTTTTAAATCTATCTTTATATTAAGTTCAGGAAAAGAGCGGTACAATTTTGTATCAGCAGGTGGAAAAGACAAGCGGTTTACCCCTGATAAAAAAGCCTCTGCTCCTTCTATTTTGTCAAATACATAAACAATATTCTCTTTGGCAAGATAACAGACTGCCCCATCATAAGCATTTTTATTCATGTATTCGATGTTCAAAGGATTGCCGTTAGCCATTATATAATTATCGGTGCCGTTGTGAACCCAAAGATTATCCTTGCTATAATCTAATTCTTTGTTTTCTGCTTCAGACTTATAATATTGCAAAAGCATCTGTCTGAATTTTTCATTGCCCTTAAAATCTTTATCAGACAAAAAGTTCTTGGAACCACAGTATGGACAGTTAAAAGTGGCTGCGCCACCAAATTCCATCTGACTTCCGCAACTTTTGCATTTATATGAAATCATTAGTTATTCCCCTTTTTATCTTTGGCACAGTTTTCCTCATTATATAACATAATAATGATGTGTTAAAACAAAATAAATTGCTTATTTATCTTTTTGATTACATAAAAATTTTCATCTTTAAAAATGCTAATTCTAAAAAACATCAATTATTTTTATTGTCTGAATAGCCTCATTGAGGAGAGCGACAGCCTTTGAGAAAGGGGGTAATTTTTAACTCCCCTTTATAAGGGCTGCCGCCAAGGATGGCGGCGTGCAAGCGGTCACAGGATGTGTAAACCGCTGCTGAAAAGTTGAGCGTAAGCGAGACAGAGAGGTTTTCTTCTAATATCAAACAGTCTTCGGACTCAGCTTACTACTGCTTAACAAACTTCTCAAAAATCCCCCTGTCATGCTTCGCATGACATCCCCCTTTAAGAAAGAGGGGTAAGGAAATACTACGCGGGGATCATGTTTTCTAGGATTTCTAATAGAACGTCAGGTTTTACAGGTTTGCTGAGATGTGCGTTGAGACCTGCTTGCAAACTTCTTTGAACATCTTCATCAAAGGCATTAGCAGTAAGAGCAATAATAGGAATAGTTTTAGAATCTTTGTGACCCATCTCTCTGATCTTGCCTGTAGCTTCCAAACCATCCATCACAGGCATTCTCATATCCATCAAAATTGCATCATAATAGCCAGGTTCGTGGGATTCAAACATTTCTACAGCAATCTTACCGTTTTCGGCAACTTCAACTTTCATATCACGCATTTTCAAGACCATCATCATTATTTCAGCGTTAACCTGCATATCTTCTGCAAGCAAGATGCGTTTGCCTTTTAAATCAGTTTTGTTAGCAACTGGAACTTTGATGTTTTTCTTCTTAACTGCTTCTTTAAATTCATCTAACAAATTAGAAGCAAAGAGAGGCTTAGCAATAAAGCTGTCTACACCGGCTGCAATAGCTTCATCTATAATATCATCCCAGTTATAAGCAGTAAGAATAATTATTGCAGACTCATTACCTATAACAGACCTGATCTGGCGAGCCGTTTCAACACCGTCCATCACAGGCATCTGCCAATCTATTACGATAAGCTTGAAAGGTTCACGGCGAGCATGATGTATTTTAACCTTTTCAATAGCTTCTTTGCCAGAATATGCAAAATCAGATTTGATACCGACTTTTTCTAATACGACTTTTGCATGTTCACAGGCTACTTTATCATCATCTACAAGAAGAACACTCAAATCTTGCAATCTAAGTTCTCCAGAATTTTCATCTGTAGATTTCCTTGTAGAATCAAGCAATGTTACGGTAACTGTAAATGTTGTACCTTTACCTTTTTCGCTTTCGACATCAATGTCACCGTTCATCATCTTAACAATATTCTTTGTAATTGCCATTCCAAGGCCAGAACTGCCGTATTTGTTGGTAAATGAAGAATCTTCTTGGGAGAAAGTATCAAAAAGCTTTGGCAGAAATTCTTTACTGATGCCGATACCAGTATCTTTAACTATAAACTTGAATGTAGATTTTCCG
Source organism: uncultured bacterium (assembly GCA_946407375.1). Lineage (GTDB taxonomy): Bacteria > Muiribacteriota > Ozemobacteria > Ozemobacterales > Ozemobacteraceae > RUG334. Next base: position 8,488 of record CAMJNS010000075.1, on the reverse strand, counting down.
TCAAAGTTTGCTGTTTTACTAACTATGAAATCAACTTTACCGTCTTTTTCAGTGAATTTGACAGCATTACCAAGAATATTAATCAGAACCTGACGAAGTTTGGTGTTGTCGCCAATGTAATAATCATCGATTTGACCTTCCAAATGGCAATTATATTCGATTTCTTTGTCACGGCACTGAGCACTAAATATAGTATTAATCTGTTCGATTAACTTAGAGAAAAGGAATTCTTCGTTTCTGATTACCATTCTGCCAGATTCGATTCTCGACATATCAAGAATATCATTAATCAAGCTAAGCAAATGCTGAGCGGAAGTTCCTATTTTTTCCAATAAATCTCTAGTCTTATCTGAAATTTCTGGGTCATGCAAAGCAATGCTATCTAAGCCTATAATAGCGTTCATAGGCGTACGAATTTCATGGCTCATATTTGAGAGGAAAATGGTCTTGGCCTTGCTTGCTTCTTCCGCCTGTTTTAAAGCATCGCTTAAAGCCTGGTTTTTCTGTATTGATTCACGCATTTCATCGTCAATGTCTGCAAAACCAACACCAACCAAATGTATATCTTTTTCTCCTTCGACTTTTGAATGACGAGCACGAGCCATTTTTAAAATTTCATAAGCTTCTACTCCATCGTGTATACCTAAATAACGATAAGAAATAACTGGCTCAGTCATCAGCTTTTGACGAATATTTTCTGGATTAATAAAATTAAAAAAACCTTCCTTATAGTTTTCAGCAACGTGAAGATTGGCATATTCAGTGATTTTTGCCATATATGGAAAATGATCGCCCTCAACAACTCTTCCTGACAGTTTAATATCTGTTCTTATACAAATTGCTTCATCATTATCTAAATCAATATAATACACACTGCGATAGTCTGAAGACAATGCGTTAACCATATTATCAGCCTGAGTCTTTTGTTTTTCCTGTTCAAGAAGCTGTTTCTGAATATTAAGTCGTTGTTCTAATTCTTCCTGTTTAATTTTGTTTTCAGAATCTATCTTTTCTTTTTCAAATTCTAACTTTGCTTTTTTTCTATTTTGAACAATAATTATACCAAACATAATTATAAGAATTATTGTTGCTGAAATTGCCTGAATAAGACTTCTAACCAGAATTCTGTCGGAAATATTGCTGATTTGATTATTTATAACACTTTCTCTAATTAAATAAGTTAAGACCCAATCTGTGTTTGGAATAGGTTCATAGTAGAGAGTTTCCTTAATATCGTTATAAGTAAAGCTTATAACTCCATCTTTACCTTTAGTGAATCTTTTTTCAAAGTTAACATATGAAATTTCAGTATCATAAGTAGCATTTTTCATGGCATCAAGAAGATTATCTTCCTGAGCTAACCCACCAAGTACCAAATTGGTAAGAGCAACACCTTTTTGAGTATAGATATTGCAAAAGGTGGTTTTATTATTATCTGTTTGAAGGGAAACCATATCAATCATATTTGTCATTGCAATTTCTATAAAACAGATTTTGAGTTCTTTGTCGGCAACCCTCATACTATCTAAAGGAACAGCTATTATTACTTTTTTTTCTTTTTTGCTAACGTCTTTAATTAAAATTTTATCTCTTTTTAAAGTTTTATAATCGAAAGGATATTGCTCTATGTCAGTCTGTGGGCCAGATGAAGTATAAACGACCCCATCAGTATCTACAAAAGCAAATTTTTCCAAGCTGTAAAGCTTTTTCATTCTGTCTTGATAACGCTGTAAATTTTCAACAGACTTCAAGTCGTCACTTTCAAGAAGACTAATGGTGGTATGAATTTTTTCCAGATAATAATTCAAAGAGGAAGAAACAACCTGTGCACGTCGGCCAGCTAATTCTTCTAAGTAAAGCAGACTGACAGAATTTACAGCTTTTTCTGTATCAACGTTTGCCCTCTTACTATTCCAGAAGGTTCCATAAAACAATATTAAAATAACGGATGCAGCACCAAGAAAAGCAAAAACGCCGATGCCACCCTTTTTATTAGCTTCCATTTTAATTACCTTCTACATTCACTAACATATTGTTTAACTTTAAAACTACTTCAATAAATACAAATAATCTTGTAACATATGATAAATAGCATCTATATAAACAATATCTTGCCCAACTATATGAAAAATAATGACGTATCTATGTTTTTTAAAAGGTATGCGTCTAAGATTTTTCTTCTTTAAATCTTCATCATCCAACAAAGGATAACTTTCTGCATTTCTTGAAAGGACTTCTATAGTTTGTTTATAATCTATAATAAGATTTTTTGCAGATTGTTTACTTTTAAATACTTCTAAAATATAGTCAATATATTTTTCGAACTGTATTTGAGCAGATTTAGGAATGAATATTTTATAAATCATATTTACTGATTAAATTATCTGCATATTCACTAGCATTAACAATATCTTGTTTGTTTATATCTTCAAAGGAGTTATCAATATCAGACAAGATTTGTTTTTTAGTTAAAGGTTGAAAAGGAAATGAGTTGGATTGGCTCATTAAAAGACACTTAGCAAAATTCTGTACACGTTTTAAGTCTTCTTCCGGTAGAATCTCAAGCAAAGATAAAGTAGCTTCTAATGTGGTCATATATAAACTCCTTTTAACAAATAACCGTTCTATATTTTAATAAAAAGATTATTTTATGTCTAGTTTTTTTTAGGGAAATGACAGGGCAAACGCATTCGTTAGAGTAGTAACTAAACAATCCACTTCTCTCTTCTCTCTTGCCTCTTACCTCTTATTAAAGAGAATATTTCTTTAACGTTGAAATAAGTATCTTAACGTCAAATGGTTTGGCAATATGAGCATTCATACCTGATTCTATGGCCTGCTTAACATCTTCATCATAGGCATTTGCACTCATTGCAATAATAGGAATCTTTTTATAATATTCATCTTCAAGGTTTCTGATAGCTTTAGTAGCTTCATATCCAGTCATAATAGGCATCTGAATATCCATTAAAACAGCATTATAATAATATTTGTCTTTGTTTTGTATTTTTTCAAAGCCATCTTTCCCATTTACAGCTCTATCAAGCTTATATCCATATTCTGTAATAACCATTTTTGCAATTTCAGCGTTGATATCATTATCTTCAACCAGCAAAATCCTTTTCCCTTCGACCTTAACGTCTTCTTTTGTCGGAACCGGAATGCGCTCATAATTAGCAACAACAGCAGAAGCATTATCAACGTTTTCAAGTTCTAAAGTTATGGTGAACTCTGAGCCTTCTCCTAGCTTACTAGCAACCTTTATGGTTCCACCCATGATTTTAACTATTCTTGCTGTGATAGCCATTCCAAGGCCAGTGCCTTGTATTTTGTCAATCATTGAACTCTTTTCTCTAGAAAAGCTTTCAAAAATATGGGGAAGGAACTCTTCTTTCATCCCTATTCCTGTATCTCTCACAGAAAAAACATACTTTGAACGATTTTTATCAGGTAGGCTTTCATCAGAACCTGTAACAAATATTTCTTTCCCTTCAGGAGTATACTTTATAGCATTACTAATAATATTTATAAGAACCTGATTAAACCTTAATTCGTCGATTACAACTCCGATATGCTTTATTTTTGAAATATCAAAGTATATTTTCAGTTTTTTCTTTTCGGCTTGAGCTTGAACTATATCTTCCATCTTGCTGAAAATATCTGAAAAATTGGCTTGGCGATAATTTAATTGCATTTTGCCGCTTTCGATTTTTGCCATATCAAGAACATCATTTATCAAAGACAGCAGATACTCACTAGAAGTATTGATTTTAGATAAAGATTCTTTTACCAGTTCCTTATCATCTATGTGGTCAGTAGCGATTTTGGTAAAGCCCATTATAGCATTCATAGGTGTTCTGATATCATGAGACATACTGGCTAAGAAATCGCTTTTGGCTTTATTGCCTTTTTCAGCATCATCTCTGGCCTTTTCCAAAATTTTCATGATTTCTTCTTCGTTATTATGAAGAATTGTAATGTCTTGTCTGGCAACGATAAATTCTTTAACTTTTCCATCAGTTCTAGAAATAACAATAAAATTGTAAGTAAACCACTCTTCTGTTTTGATAGGAGCGTGAAGATTATATGAAATAATATCAAGACCCTTATTTAAAGTATTAACAATAGTATCAAAATTGATTTTTTTCCTGGCATCTTCCTTTTCTTCAGGGATTGGAAATCTTTCTAAAAGCGAGTCAAGAAATAAATCATAACTGCCTATTTCTGGTATTCCACCAGTTTCTGGCATTCCTTCAATATATTTATAATTTCTTGAAGCTACATCAACTACAACAAAATTTTCAAACAATAAAGAAACAGCGGTATGAATATCGTTTGAGTCTTTGGCTTCTTCAATGATTTTCTTCTTCTGTAAGAAAAATCTAATAGTATAAGCTAAGCCAGCTATCAAGAAAATGCTAATCAATAGAATCAATAAGGTAATTCCATTTAAATTAGAATTATAAAGCATATCAGAATAAACATTTGAAGGGAAATTCATTACGATAAAAAGCTTTGAAACGTCGCCAATATAAGCAATATAGCCTATAGAGCTTTTCCCTTCCTGCATAAAATTATATATAGCGTTTCTTCTCTGGGAAAAGGAAACCGTTATTTTAGATTTCTCTTCTTTTGTAAAAATTCTATTTTCTGAAATATAATCTAAGAAATTCTGCTTTTTATCTATATGACCGGATGCATCGAAAAGAACAGTTCCTGTGTTGTTACAGAGCATAACATCACAATTATATCCAAACATTGCCATAGAAAGAAGTTCTTTTATGTAATTTTCACCATAAAAACCTACGGCAATACCGACAATTTCACCTTTAAGATATATTGGATGATAAAAACCAAGTTGTTTTTCTTTGGTAACCTTAGAATCAGGAACGAAGGTCATTCCTGGTTTCCCGGAAATACCATTTCTAAAATACTCTCTATCGCTTACCACTGCCTGTATAGACTTTGTAGCTGTAGTAAAATCTCGACCATGTTTATCTATGAAACGAAGATAGTTAAAAGCAAACCTTTTCTCATATTTTTTGAGAAGATCAGATATTATTTTTATAGTTTCTGGTGGGACATCTTCTTCTTTCTCAACATCAAGCTTAGAATAATCAAAATCTACAATTTTAAATTCATTTTCGAAAACAAGAGCGGCAGATTCAATGTACTTGATGTTTTCATCGAATATGTCTTTTAAAAGATTAGCTCTTTGAATTGTTATATCTTCAACATACTTTTCATTTTGTTTTTTGATTCTGCTGATGTTAGAGCTGTAAAATATATAAAAAGAAGTAATAACCCCAATAATTATTATAGAAATGCCAGCGATGTTAAGCCACGAAGATTCACTTTTATTCTGTTTCATCAAAGGTGAGTCTCTTACTTTCGTTATAGAATAGACTGATTTTACATATGACAAAGCAAAAACAATAATCTATTCTAGCATATTTGTAGATACAAATAGAAGAATTAATTATTTTTTTCCTATGGCAAACGCCAATTTTTTTATTTATTGAAGAAGCGCCTCCAAAATGCCTTTGGCATTGCTGGGGCTGCCGCCACGGATGGCGGCGTGCAAGCGAGCCACAGGATGTGAGCGAGTCGTTGAGCTGGCGAGCGAAGCGAGACTGAGGGGGTCTTCTCGAATCACCACAAGACCCCTTTCGTCTGCCTTTGGCAGCCACTTCCCCCAACAGCTTCGCTTTGGGGGCAGATCTTCACCTATTACCCAAAACCGAAATAATCAAAAAAATATGCTAAAAGCATAAACCATGTTATATTGTACAAACTAACGAAAAAGAGAGATGAGAGAGCAGAGATGAGAGAAAAGAGATCCCCTTTCTCAAAGGGGAACGGCTGCTTTATCAGCCAAGGGGATTTTCGAGAAGATTGCAAAGCAGAAGTAAGTTGAGTCCGAAGACTATAGTGAACCTAAAACACTTCCCTCATCTCTCTTCTCTTATCTCTTACCTCTTATCTCTTATCTCTTATCCCTTGACTGAAAGGTTTATCATGAGTAGGAACTATCTAATATTGCTAATTATCGCAGGCTTTGTAGGCCTGCTCCTCGGTTGTCACGCTGGTGGCAGCGCCCCATTCGCACCAAACAACGGTGAAACTGTAGTTTCGCCTGAAACCCGCACTGTCGGAACCAACGGCAGATTCACAGACATTACCTTCCCGTCTGGTGCGGTAATAAAATGCCCTAATGATAAAACCTTCCAGGAAGGCGTAAAAGTTACAGCCACCGAAGAAAAAGTCCCTGTCATAACCGATAACAGCGGCAAATTCTCCTATATCTATGTTTACAATATTTCAGCGGTACTGCCTTCTGAAAATTCGCTTACTGCCGATGTTCCAGTAAACACTATAGAAAAACCGCTGAGCGTAACTCTTCCCAACGACAGCACTGCTGGCACCTGCTACATCGGCACAAGAGCCAGCGATAAAGACCCCTGGCGTTACTCTCTCGCTACAGACGGCATCAATTCAAATGCCAGATTCTTGAGGCTTTCAGCCAACACACCAAAGACCTGCACTTTCAACCTTTACAGGCTCAATATTCAGTTCAGACTTTTCGTTTTCGATAACGAAGAAAAGAAAGACGAAGTTCAGGTAGATACTATTGCTCTGGTTCCTGCAGAAGATGTTGAAATCAAAGACGGCAAATACACTGGCAAGCTCACCGTTAAGCTGAACGTAGAAGGCGATAACCTTAACGGCCTCAAGGCAGAAGACCTTATAGCTAAAATCACTTACCGAAGCGGAAACCAGCAGGGCGCAAATATAGATTTCACTACCAATAAGAACGATTCTGGCGACCAGGCTGTTTCAGGCAGCTATGAGCACTCCTTTGAAGTCAGCAATATTAAAGTAGAAAATACTCTTGGGAACACTGCCGAACTCTCTTTCGAGCTTAATCTTGACGGAGTAAGCCTCGACGACTTCCCAAAAGATTTCTTAGTAGAATTCTACTTTAAGGGTAGTGACGAAAACACCAGACCCTTTGAATTTACTCAGGCTTTCAGCTTTGAAACCAAAGAAAATGAGCCTGCTCCCGAACCTCAGCCCGACCCAGAGCCTCAGCCTGACCCCGATAACCCTGACCAGCCTTCAGTAATCTATGCAATTACATACAATCTAGACGGCGGTGAACCTACAGGCAACAACCCCGAAGAATATGGAACAGCCTCTGACCCGATTACTCTTAGTAACCCAACAAAAGATGGTTATACCTTCCTTGGCTGGACAGGCACAGACTTAGATAACCCCACAACTCAGGTTATTATAGAAAAAGGCTCAACTGGTGACAGAGAATACACCGCCAACTGGAAGCAGAACGCAGCAAACGAATTTACTCTTACTCTGGTTGCTGGCACTGGTATTGCTTCTGTTGATGAAGAAAAAGCCTATAAGCAAGCCACAAGCATTACCTTGAACTGCACAGTTAAAGATGGCTATGAATTTGTAAACTGGACCGACTCTGACGGCAACGCAGTAACAAGCCCATTCACAATGCCAAAAAAAGCAGTTACTCTGACCGCCAATGCCAAGGCTATAACATATAATATCACGTTAGAAGCAAAAGGCGGCACAGTTGAATACACCACAAAAGAATATACGGTTGAAACAGAAGAATTTACTCTTCCTACACCGACCAAAGATAGTTACACTTTTGATGGCTGGACTGGTTCCAATGGTGATACACCCGAAAGAGTTGTAAAGATAGAAAAGGGAACAACAAGCGATAAGACATATACAGCCAACTATTCTGCTGTAGCCTATACTATCACCTACACACTCGGAGCCGATGATGTTATAAACGACAACCCGACAGGTTTCAACTCTGATACTGAAACATTCACCCTCAACGAACCAACAAGAACAGGTTACACCTTCACAGGCTGGACTGGCTCCAACGGCAATACCCCACAAAAAGAAGTGACCATCGCTAAAGGTACTACAGAAAAGAAGTCTTACACTGCCAACTGGAGCATTAACTCTTATAACCTTACTTTAAAACATTATAGAGGTTCAGGTGTTAATACAGTTTCTGGTGATGGCTTGCACGAGTATAATTCAGAAGTAACCGCAAGTTGCACATTGGTTGCTGGTTTTGAGTTCGACAGTTGGTTTGACTCTGAAGGAAATAAAATGCCAGACAAGTTTAAAATGCCAGCCAAAGACCTGACTCTCTCTGCCTGGGGAAAGCCGATTGTTTACAATATAACTTACAACCTTGACAACGGCGCTTTGCCTCAAGGTGTAACCAACCCTACCAGCTACGATGTAACCTCTGCTACTATTACTCTTAACGAACCTATCAGAGAAGGTTATACATTCATAGGCTGGACTGGCTCTAACGGCAATATTCCAGAAAAGAACCTGACCATAAATAAAGAAACCCCTGAAGACAAATCTTATACAGCCAACTGGAGCATAAGCTCTTTTAAGCTCACAATCAGCAAAGGCACAGGCATAA
>CAMJNS010000074.1 GCA_946407375.1 uncultured bacterium | reverse complement strand
TTGAAGTATTTTTTGCTGATACAAGAGATGTACACGGTTATAGGTTGTGCCGTATGGAAGCTTGAGCTTCTGTGAAAGTTGATGAATTGAGAGAACTCCATCGGGAGAGTCCATAAAAGCTTGGGTTATATCTATATTGGTTTGCATAATTTTATATTATACAACTTTTTTTTGTTTTATCAATTTAATGTTAATTCAATTGTTATTAAATTCATCTTGAGAATATTTCCTATTGCTAAATTTACTTGTAAAAAGCTATAATGAAAAAATGAAATTGAATTATCTGTACATTTTACTAAGGTGGTCTTATAAATAATGAATGGTATTGAATTAAACTCTGTAACAACAATGAAACTTCTACTGAAAGAAACCCTTTTAGATAAAAAGTTAGATGATAATGAAAAAAATAAAATAAAAGCATTAGCAGGTAGATTAGGAATTGATGGTCAAGAACTTCAAAATTTATTTAATGAAGCTGCTAGTGAAGCTGCTAATTCAAATTCTGGTGCTAACAGAGAATTAGATCCAAGAGCTCTTTTTTCAAGTGCCTGTGAAGTTGCTATGGCTGATGGTGTATTATCTGATGAAGAAAAACAAAATCTTTATGCTCTTAAAGAAATTCTTCATATTGATGATGACTGGTATGCAACAAAGATGCAAGAAGTTCTTAGAATGTGTACAGACCCAATAGACGAACTTGATGATGATGAAGTAAAAGATGAAGAATTAGATGGTTTTGATCCTAAACCATTAATTAAAGATGTTATTAAAAATATTGAAACCATAATTGTTGGAAAAACTGAAGTAGTAAAACATGTTCTTGCTGCTGCCTTAGCAAATTCTCATGTTCTTCTTGAAGATGTTCCTGGTACAGGTAAAACAATGCTTTCTAGAGCAATAGCTTCTTCTATTGATTGTACTTTTAAACGTGTACAGTTTACTCCTGACCTTTTACCAATGGATGTTTCAGGTTCAATGATATATAATCCAAAAGAAGCTTCTTTCTCATTTAAACGAGGACCTGTTTTTACAAACATATTTCTAGCCGATGAAATCAACCGTGCAACTCCAAGAACACAATCTAGTTTGTTGGAAGTTATGGAAGAACGCCAAGTTTCTGTTGATGGTGCTACTTTTAAGATTCCTAAAGTCTTTTTCGTTATTGCTACTCAAAACCCAGTAGATCAACAAGGTACTTATCCATTACCAGAAGCTCAATTAGACCGTTTCTTAATGAAATTAAGCATGGGTTATCCTGATCATGTTTTTGAAAGAGAAATGCTTGCAAATCATTTGGCTGGCAATCCTATTACAAGAATTAAATCTGTTATCTCTAGAAAAGATTTCAGAAAGATTCAGCGATATATAGTTACAAAAGTAGCTGTTGCTCCAGAAGTTCAGGAATACATTTTGTGTATTGCAGAAAGTTTAAGAAATCATCCAGAACTAACTTTAGGTCCAAGTCCACGTGCTACAATTGCAATGATGAATGCTGCTAGAGCTTGGGCTTGTGTTGAAGGCAGAAATTATGTTACTCCAGATGATATTAAGAAATTGGTAAGACCCGTTTTTGCTCATAGACTTATACTCGGTTCTGCAGCTCTTGTAAGACATGTTGAACCAGAAAATATTATTGCAGAAGTCTTAGCTAAGATTCCTGCTCCAGTAACAAATAAGAAATAATTATGCTTTTTAATCCATATAATAATCGATATGCACCACCTCCTTCAAAAGTTGTTTTTGTTGATATTGAAGACGAGTATCGTGAAGACGAAGAGGCATATAACCGAATCATAAATACTCGTGGTTCGATGAAGTGGGTACTTTATTTCTCTTTCGTTTTTGGTATTGTTATGACTCTTCCTTGGCCTATTATCGAAAAAGGCTTTTGTGCTGAGTTCTTGATTTTTGTTTACGTTCCTCTCTGTGTATATATTCTTTCAAGACTTTATCTAAATAAAATTAAGAATTCATTTCAACTAGTTCAACGTGTTCACGAAGAAAAAGCAGTAGAAGAAGATCAATTTACTGTATATATTCAAATAAAGTATAAAAGTATTTTCCCTTTTTCTGTTGCTTATATTTCTGATGAATTTAAAGGTTGTAAAAATCTTGCTTCTCCCATAAAAATTTTAAATAACGCTGACTTTGAAAATGAAGGAACCTTAAACTTGAAATACACAGTTCCTTTAAATCGTGGTTATGGGAAATTCCTGGTTGGTCCAATGACCTTAAATGTTCGTGATCCTTTCTTATTTTTTGATGAAAAATTAGATTTAAAATGTAAAGAAACCTATGTAAATGTATGGTTAAATCCTCCTCCTGAAGATGATATAGAACTAATCAATACAACTGTTCTCGAACCTATGGGTAGTACTAAATCAACAAAAAGTGGTCACGGTATGGACTTTTATGGAATAAAAGAATATGCCCAAGGGGACGACGTTAGAGCGATTTGTTGGTTAAAATCTGCATCTATAGGTAAAACTGTTATTAAACAATTTGAAAAAGATTGTCTTTCAACTGTCTTTTTAGCTGTTCATACTGATAGAACTCAACTTAGAGGTATAGGTTTTGGTAACGGTATGAATAGAATATTCAGAATTTGTGCTGCAGTTATTCAAGAAACTCGCAATAGGGGTATTCCCGTAAAACTTGCTATGACACAAGATACCACAACTAATATTTTTAGCGTCAGTACCAATCTACCAGCTTATGGTTTTATGACTGATATTTTAAATAGCTTTGAAAAGGGGAAACTTCAAGCTGCTGAACCAGAAGCTGCTTCAAGTTTGATGGATACCATTTGTGAAGAAGCTGGACCTGGTTCTATTGTTCTTTTCTTAAGTCATACACTTCGTTTAGATTATGATACTGTATTTAATAGTATTTGTGCTCTTCAAGCTAGAGGAGTAAAAATAGTTATGTGGGTTATTGACGATTCTAAGTTACTTAACTTTACAGGTGCTCAACAAACTACAAAAATAACTCCACAAGAGTTTGCAGATAAAGTTGAAGAATTGGGTATTGACTTTAGAATAATAAATCCTAAAGAACAATATGCAAAAGAAGAAGCTTACAAAGAAGTGAATAGGATAATGAAACAATGACATCTAGCGTAGGAATAAATAGATTAGCAAGAAATTTATCTGGTGTTGATAATAATCCTAGAGCTGGTTTAAATCATCTTAGAGAATTAGCAAGACAAGCTGATGCTGAAGATAAAGCTGGCTTTATGACTGCTGCAGCGGCAATACTGCTTATTTCCTTATGTATTTCCGGTGCTTTATATTCGGTATCCTTAAAAGTTTTACCTACAGGGTTTAAAAGATTTATTAATGGTAGAAAAAAAGAGCTTGAAGAAAGATACCGAAGAGGGGTAACTCAGGTTGACCCAGAAAAAGCTGGCAAAGATTTATTTGATATGTTTATGGATATTATAACCTATGCTCCACTTGGTGCTGGTGTAGTTGGTGGTGGCATTTTATATGTTAAAAGTAAAAATAAAGCAGCTCGACAGCGAGTCATGGAAGAAGCTATGGAAGAAGAAATGAATAGGTTAAAAGAATCTTTAGAAAAAGAAAGTCAAGAAATAGCTTCTGCGGCTGGAGTGACTGATAATAAACCTTCTTTTTTAAGTGGAATAAATATCGTAGAATTATTTAATTGCTTTGCTGATATTATGAGTATTCAAAAAGATTTGCCGAGAGAAAAAGATGAAACAGCACTTGAATATTTCAAGAAAGTATCTGAAGCAGTTCATTTCCCTGAAAGTGAAAGTTTAAAAGCAGTTAAATATTTTGATGATGAACTTTATGGAAAGAAACTCTCTACAAAAGAAGATCGTGCTGCTTTTATGCAACTACTATTAAAAATATTAAATAATATTGATACAAAAAAAATTAAAAAGTAGAAGCATAAATTATAAAAAGTAAAATCATATAAAATAATAAAAACAAACAAAAAATAAGGGAAAACACCTAAGAGGTAAACAAATGAAAAATAATAGATTTGCTGCATTGATTTTGATTCTTTTGCTAGGTTCTTCAATTGAATCTGAAGCAAAAGTATGTATTGGTTGTGGAAGTCAAATTCCTGATAATGCGAATTATTGTATGACTTGTATGACACCTCAACCACAAAATGCTACAGTAGGGCAACAAAGTTTACAAAAAGAACCTAGAGAAGTAATTCTTGATATGTTCCATTTTCTTGATGATTACGAAGGTTATTTCTATAATTTGCAGTATCTTAATATTCTAGGTAAAATGCCTGAAATTAAAACAATGTTTCAAAATGCATCCATGAGATATAAGAATATAGAAAAAATGTTGCCCGAAGAATGTCGTCTTTTAGCAAATATTTATGCTGCAAAATATCAATTATTTGAGGGCATCACTAATGTTATGAAGAGTCTGAGAGTAGACTCTGGTTATAGAGGTGCAATATTAAAGTCTTCTTTGGTTACTATGGGTTATTATAATAATATTATTAATCAATTTAGAGTTCCTAGAAGATGGACCGTAGAGAATATTAATATATTGAAAAAGCAAATGGAGAACGTTAATAAAAGAGTACAAAAATATAACGTTACTTCAAAGTATATAACTTTAGACGATAATAAAATTCCAAAAGGTCAGCCTGTTATGATTATTAGTATAAATGGTAAGAATGCCCGCGTAATGGTAATGGGGCCAAGTATGACAAATGACCCAATTGAAGGAAATATGAGTTTAACTAATCTTGAAAAGAGAACTACTTGGAAAAAAGAAAATATATTTTTCTTTGAAGATATTCCTTTAAAAGATTGATTAACTTTATTTTTTTACGTCACCACGGTCGGTAACAATTTTATAGCCGGCTGATAAAACTCTTCGTTCTAGACAATTTCTGCACTGAGCTGCTTCTTCGCCAGTGCAGATTTTATTATCATAAATGTTATATTTTTTTCTAACATCAACTGGTGATAAGTTTGGCATCAATACATTTGCTCCTGCTTTTAGACCAAGTTCTCTTCCTTGTGGATGTAAAGTTCCTAAAGCTGTTGTAGATGGTAAAAGAACTTTTGGGAACAGGAGTCTTAAAATGGAAAGTAGCCTCAAAGTTAATTCTACACTTCCATTATTGGAATTAGCAAAGGGTGTTTCTTTGTGAGTTATATAAGGCCCGATACCTATCATATCTGGCTTTAATTCTTGTAAAAATCTTAAATCTTCAATAATGTTTTCTGTTGTTTGAAATGGTGAACCTACCATAAAACCAGAACCAACTTGATAACCAATTTCTTTTAAATTAAACAAACATTTTTTTCTGTTTTCTAGGCTCATTTCTCTTGGATGAAGTTTACTATAATGTTCTTGGGATGAAGTTTCATGCCTAAGCAAATATCTGTTTGCTCCAGCTTCAAAATAAGATTGATAGCTTTTCTTACTCTTTTCACCAATAGATAAAGTAATTGCACATTCTTGGTATTTATTGCGAATTTCTGAAATTATGTCACAAATTACTTCATCTGTATAAAAAAGGTCTTCGCCGCTTTGTAAGACAAAGGTACGAAATCCTAAATTATAGCCTTCATCACAACAATTTAAAATTTGTTCTTTAGTTAGTCTGTATCTTATTGTGTTTTTATTATCTCGTCTTATACCACAATAATAACAATTATTCTTGCAGTAATTAGAAAATTCAATTAATCCTCTAACAAAGACTTTGTCACCATATATTTCACGACGTATTTTATCAGCATTTATACGTAAGGATTCATCATATTTATTTGTTTCTAATATGCTTTTTAATTCATCGTCAGAGAGATTATTTCTTTTTGTTAATTTTTCTATTAAATCATTGTTTTCCATTATTAATTCCTAATTCCTAATTCCTAACTCCTAATTCTAAATTACCAGTCTTGTTGTCCTTGGTTTTGTCTTTCACGTTTTTTTGTTCTAACTTTTATCCATTCTTTAAGTTCTTCAGGGTCCATATAGGCAGGATTCTTTTCTTCAATATTATTGATTCTATAATACTTTTGATATTCGTTTTCCCTAGCTTCCATATTTTTCAATACTTCTTCAATACTTTTATAATCTTTTGCAGAAAGTTTCATTTTTTTCAAATCTCTAGCCTTTTTAGATGCTTCAGGTCTAGATACTTTCCCTTTATCTTCTGCCATTTTAACATCGCGACGATCTTCTTCGGGAGCTATTTTTTCTTCGTTGATTGGAGTCTGTGCTTCTTTTTGATTATCATCTTTTTGTGCTTCATTTTCTTTTTGTTCTTCGGATGATTGGGCTGACTGTTCTTTTGGGTTATTCTGATTATCGGCCTGTTCATTCTTTTCTTCAGAATTTTGTTTTTCTTGATTATCTTTATCTTGTTGATTTTCAGAATCTTTATCTTCTGAATTTGATGCTTGTTTTTGTTCTTCTTTTGATTCTTCTTTGTTTTCTTCAGAATTATTTGAGTTTTGGCCTTCTTTTTGTTTTTCATCTTGAGACTGGTTGTCATCATATTCAGAAGCTTGCTGATTTCTTTCAGAATTATTTTCTGAAGATTGTTGTTGTTGATTGTCTTGGTTTTCTTTTTGTCCTTGTTGCTGATTCTGTTGATTTTGACTTTCTTGATTTTGCTGGTTTTGTTCTTGTTGCTTTTGAGACTGATTATCTTTTTGATTTTGGGAATTATTAGAATCAGATTTTTGTGAATTATCCTTTTTCTGTCCGTCTTTTTGATTTTGTTTATTATCTTGGTTTTGTTGTTGATTCTGTTGTTGCTGTTGCTGTTGTTCTTGTTCTTTTTTCATTCTTTCAAGCATTTCTTTTAATTTTTTTTCAGCAACTTCTAAGTTATATTCAGCTTGATAGTTTTTCTTTATAGAAAGTGCATTTTTATATGCATCTACTGCTAGAGCAAAATCATAGGCCTTAAAAGCAGCATTACCCATATTGTAAAAGCTGTCAAAACGTTCATCTACTGTTTTACTTACTTCAGAGGCTTTAGCAAAGAATCTAATTGATTTGGCATAATCACGTTTTCTATATGATACTATTCCTAGGTCGTAATTAATTATATAGCTGTCTGGTTCTTCAAAACGTGCTTTCTGTAAATTACTTTCGGCAGTATCTAAATCACCTGCATCTAGTGCTTTGAGAGCATTGTTTACATCAAAAGAAGGATGTGCGTAAGTTGGACAATGGATTAATGTAAAAGTGGTTAATATAAGAAACAAAAGAAAATGTTTGTAATTGAAAGACTGGATTGCCATGCCTTTGGTACGCAATGATGATATTAAACTATAAAAACCAACTACAAAAATAACTATATATGTAATCATATTCTTTTCAACCAATGGTCCTGTTCTCTAGAATATGGAATTCTTTCAGAAATCATCCATTCAAAAAGAAGTAAGAAAAAGGCGAAAAATAGAGGAATCCAATAAAGCTCTTTTTGCATTATTCGTTTTCCACCAGATACAGCAATTCTTTTTATGTTATTTAATCCTTCAATTACTTTTTTAGCAGTACTAATACTTGAAGCACGATAGTATTCTGCATTAGTTTCATTCGCTATTTTTATTAAAGGCCCTTCGGCAATCTTAGAAATTACAGGTTTTCCATTAGGAAGTCTTTTTACTATTATGTCGCCAAATAAGGTTCTCCCTTCTGGAATATAGCCACCATCTTCGCTACCTATACCGACAGTAAATATTTTGATATTTTTTTTCTTAGCTTCATTAATAGCTGATTCGATATGTTTTGTGTCGGGATCTTCGCCATCAGAAAGCAAAACTATAACTTTAGTTTGAGATGCTGTGGTAGTAAATCTATCAATAGAGGTTTGTATTGCTCCCCCAAGATTAGTTCCTTGTTCTGAAAGTAGTGCAGGATTAACTCTATCTAAGAAAGTTATAAAAGCGTTTTTATCATAAGAAAGTGGACTTTGAACCATTGTTTCACCGGCAAATACAACTAGTCCAACTCGGTCTTCCTTTAGACCATTTATCATATTTTTTAAAATGCCTTTTGCTATATCTAGTCTCGATTCATTATCTATGTCACAGGCTTTCATTGATTTTGAAATATCTAATGCAACTACTAAGTCAAGACCAGAACCTTTTATTTCTTCTTCATAACTTTCACCTAAAGGTCTTAAAATTGATATTCCCATAAGGAAAAATGCTAAAAGTATCATAAACCATTTTATCTGAGGTCTCTTAGTAGGCTTATGACCGGTTACACGAGAGAGCATTTCGTTAGAAGCAAATAGAGCTCTTTTCTTTTGTAATTCTTTTATTGAATGATTTGCTAATAGGCTTACCCATATTGCTGTAAATATTAAGAAATATATGTTGTCAAAATTTTTAAAGTCTAACATTAGAATACCCTCTGGAAAACTCTGCTACGAAGATATATTTCTATAGCTAATAAGGCAAAAGCAGGAAGCAAGAACCAATAAAAACGTTCAGAATAAAGCATTGTATAGCTTACATCAATTTTCCCTTTTTCTAGAGTAGCAATTTTCTTATATATTTCTTCTAGAGCAGTATTATCTGTTGCTCTGAAATATAATCCTTTTGTAAGATAAGCTATATCTTTAAGAAGTTGCTCATCTAGTTGGGGCTTTTGGTAATTGCCATAATAATCTGAATAATAATGTTTTTGACCGTTTCTGTAATAGGGAACAGGAGCTCCTTCTAAGCTTCCAACACCTATTGTATAAATTCTAATGCCTTTTTCAGATGCTATTTTTGCTGCGGTCAGTGGGTCTATGCCTGCATTATTTTCTCCATCACTAAGCAGTATAATAACTTTATCGCGTTTTTCTTTACTGTTTGTGTTAAACTTGTAAACAGCATTAATTATAGCATCACCAATTGCTGTTCCGTCTTGTTTCATCATTCCTAGAGATGTGTGTCTTAGTAATTCTGTTAATACACCATAATCAATAGTAAGAGGACATTGTGTAATAGCTATTCCAGCAAATACAACCAAACCAACACGATGGTCTGTTATTCCTGTAATAAAATTTTCTGTTATTTTTTGAGCTGCTTTAATTCTATTAGGTTGGAAATCCTCTGCCGCCATTGTTCCAGAAACGTCTAAGGCAATCATAATATCGATGCCTTGTCTAGTTACGGATTCTGATTCATAACCATATTGAGGCTGCATAAGGGCAAAAACTATAAGAACAAGAATTATGATTCTCAATAAATCAGGAATAAAGCGTAATTTAGAGCGAAGGCTTTTTTTAGAAGCTATTATTAAGTTTGTTAGAGGATAATTAATACCACCTTTTTTTGCTGAATCACTAATATAGTATTTATAAACAGCTATTAATGGAATAATAGCAAGAAGTAGCATAAATTCTGGACTATTCCATTTCATCTACGCCACCCCCTAGTATTAATCAAATTTTCTAGTTTTTTTACTAAAACTTCTTGTGGAATATTATTATTTGTGTTTCCTGTATATCTTACTTCATCACAAAACTCTAGCATTTCTTTAATTTCAGACAATATGTTATTTTTTATTTCTCCATTAATTAATGCAGGAATAAATTCATCTGTAGTAGAAGCAGCTCCAATACCAAGTTTGTATACATCAAAAGTATAATTTTTAAGAATGGCTGCCACATTTTCACAAATAGACTTAATATCTCGCTGTTCCCAAATACTAGAAAGTTTTAAACGCTTAATAGCTCGAAAAGCTTGGGTTTCCGGACTTTGGATAATAGGCTTTCTTTCACGTTCTACAGGAGCTGTTATCCAAGAATAAAATAGCCAAAGTAAATATATGCAGACAATTACCATTAGTATTTCAAATACTAGCTGTAGCCAATTATAACTCATATTTACTGTGCCCATAATATCGTAAATTTCTTCTCCTGGTGGGAGAGCAGGGGCAGTAGCAATATTAGTTGTGGCTGATGCTGAGCTAATAGTTGCACTCGCTATGGTAGATGATGCAATTGTTGAAGTTTCTGAAGCTAACATAAATTAATTAGATTTTGGAGTTGAATCTACAGGTGCAGACTGAGAAGCGAATCCAAATGATTTATCTATAACATCATTGTTAATTTTTAATTCTTCTTTTGCACTTAATTTTGTAATTTCATCAGCAAGAAGCTGCATACGTTGATTATTATCTTTAGCGTCTTTTAAAACAAATTTTTGTAAATAGTGACTTGTCAAAACAGTATTTTCAAGCATCTTTAAAGAAGCAATTACTTCGGGGTCCTGTTTTAAGTTTTCTCTATTAGCTGCACGAGAAAGTAATAGTTCTTGAGTCATCTGATTTAAAACTTTATTAACTGTTTCTTTGGTTAGGTTGTTAAAATTGATGCCTTGTTTTGCTAGTCGTAGTTTTAGTTCGTCAATACTTATAGCTTGTTTATTACCTAATTGAACTACTGTATCTGGACCAACAGTATTTACTATTGGATTTTCGCCTTCGTTCATCATATTGCGTCTTTCAGCATCATAAACACGACCAAGACGAGTTAGACAATATTTTATTTTTTCTTCGGTTCCGCTAGCAACATCTGTATCTTTACCAAAATGATTAATAAATACAAGTTGAGCTAATGCTTTATCGTAGTCATTTAATTCGTTCATACAGATTTCAGCCAATGCTTTGCGCATTTTTAAGCCTTTTTGAGAGAGAGGCTGACGGCGGATATTTTCTTCTAAAACTTTTGCTGCTTCAGAAGGTAAGCTGTATGCTAATAAGTCTGCAGCATATTCTGAGTTTTCTGTATTTGTAGTTTTTCTACTTTGATAATAATTATATGAAAGAGCCAAACCAAGTATTAGCAAAGCGATAACCATAATAAGCATTGCATCTACTTTTCTGTTGAGAGTGTGTAGGTTATTCATGTTAGTTGTCCTTAATTTATTATTTCTTATTCAATGTTTATTTCTTCTGGAAAGAGTTAGAAGAACGCTGGGCAAACAATCTAACAACAGGCTGAGCTACTGATTGACCTGCAACAAGATGAATAAGATCTATACCCATATTCTTGCAAGTTTTTTCTAGTTGCTCATCCCTTTTTTTCTGTTCTTGAAGAATAGATTCGACAATCTTGCGGTTTGATGTATCAAAAACGACTTCTTCTCCTGTTTCTGGATTTTCAATTTCAATCATACCTACATCAGGAATATTTTGTTCACGTGGGTCTCTGACGTTAACAATAATTAAATCATGTTTAGCGGCTGTAACTTTTAATTGTCTTTCGATGTTACCAATGTCAATACCATCTGAAACAAGGAATATTACTGATCTACGATTTATAGTTGAGTTTAGAAAATCTAATGGAGCACCTAAATTAGTTTGTTTATGTTCAGGAATGAAGAATGACAAATCTCTTATTAATCTTAATACATGACTTTTCCCTTTTGCGGGTGGAACAAATTTTTCTACTCTATCAGTAAATAAGCATATTCCAGCTCTATCATTGTTTCGTTCAGCAGCTAAAGCCATAACAGCAGCAAATTCAACAGCACTTTCTCGTTTTTCTTTAGCTGCAGAACCAAAAGCCATTGAGCCAGAAAGATCAAGAGCTATGATAATTTGTAATTCTCTTTCTTCTGTATGCTCACGTATGTGTAAATTTCCTGAGCGAGCAGAAACTTTCCAGTCAATAGAACGGAAATCATCGCCTCTGTAATATTGTCTTATTCCGGCAAATTCTATGCCTTGCCCTTTAAATATGGATTTATAACTTCCAGAATAAAGGGAATCGACTAATTGTCTTGTTCTGATTTCAATTCTTCCAACTTCTTTTAGAAGTTCTTTAGAAAGCATAATGACTTAGAACTGTGCTTATGGCACAGCTACTCCTTCCTTAATGCGTCTTACAATTTCGTCAGAATCAATTTCGTCTGCTTCTGCTTCATAAGTAGGTATAATTCTATGTCTGAGAACTTCTGTCATAATAGCTTTTACATCATCTGGTTTCACATAGGTTCTGCCGTTGATTAGTGCATGACTTCTTGCAGCACGAGTCAAATAGATCGATGCACGTGGAGAAGCTCCAAAACGTATATAACTCTTTAGATTCAGATTATACTTTTCTGGATTTCTGGTAGAATCAACAATACGCAAAACATATTCAACGATTTTATCATCAACATATATTTCACTGGCCAACTCACGAAGTTGTAATATTTGTGATGCTTCTACTACAGGTTCTACTACTGATACTTGATGACTTTTTTCTGCTAAGCCCATTCTTTTTATAATAGTTCTTTCTTCTTCGTAGCTTGGATATTTAACTATTACTTTAAAAAGAAAACGGTCAACTTGAGCTTCTGATAAGGTGTAAGTTCCTTCAGTTTCAATTGGGTTTTGAGTTGCTAGAACTAAGAATGGTTCAGAAAGTTTGAATGTTTCATGTTCAATAGTAACTTGTCTTTCTTCCATTGATTCAAGCAAAGCACTCTGAACTTTAGCTGGAGCTCTGTTGATTTCATCTGCTAGAACAAAATTAGAGAATATTGGGCCCTTGTGTGTTTGAAATTCTGCGGTTTTTTGATCAAATATTCTGGTTCCTATAAGATCTGCAGGTAATAAGTCTGGTGTAAACTGAATTCTTGAAAAGTTTGTTTTTACTGTTCTTGAAAGAGCTTTTATTGCTAGAGTCTTAGCAAGACCAGGGACCCCTTCTAGAAGAATATGGCCATCTGAAACAAGAGCTAAGATAAGGTAGTTTAGCAAATCTTCCTGACCTACTAAAACTTTCTTAACTTCATTTTTCATTGTTTCAATTAGATTACAGGCTTCTTTTATTCTGTTATTAATATTTACATCAATTTCATAATTATTCATTTATTATTCTCCAATTGTTTAGAAGTTCATTGTAATTGGTTTTTAATGATTTCAAATCAGTCTTTTATTTCTTAGCTCTCTATTAAAGAGAATTTAATACCTCTTTAATGTCTGTTTCTATATTTATTAGTTGTCTTTTGGGCATTGAGTTTGCATACATAACTGTTTCAATGTCAAAAGCTAATCTGCTAGTTGCTTGTGTAATATTCTGAGTTCCAGCCAGTTCGCTACATTTGTTTAAAAGTTCATCATATGTCATATCTTGACTTAATGATTTGTTTCTGTAGCAACAAGCCTTTTTGAAAAGTTCAAAATATTTTCTATAAAACTCATTACTAATTTCTTTATACTGAACTTTTAAAGAAGCAGCAATTGATGAGAAAACAACTTCTTCTACTTCTTCTTTTGCAACAGGTTTTTCTTCTTTGCGAGGTTCTTCTTTTACAATTATGGCATCATCTACTTTATTTATATCATTGTTAGATTTATTGGCTTTGTTTCCTAAATAATTAATAAATAATATAAAGCCTATAAGAATTACTATTAGTACAATGCCTACAATTAGAAGAAAATTGAAAATATCATTTTCTTTTTTTGATTCAGGGTCTTTTATTGTATTTTGATTTGTTATATTTTCACTATTACTTCCAGAAACAGGAGTTGAAGCCTTTTCTTCTTCCTCTTCGTCTGGTTCGTCAGCAACTTTCTTAACATTAATTGTTATTGGGTTAGATGTATGTTCTTTTCCATCTTTGTCTTTCATTGAAAAGGCAGGTATAACCAAATTTCCATCTTTTAAAGGGGCTAATGTTAATACTATTTGTTTAATAGTATTTCCCACACCATTAAACATTTGAGTCTTTGATGATTGGTTTCTTCCAACAATTTCAAAGTTTGGTATATTTTCAATATTAAAATCTATACCACCCATAGAATTAAAACTTGAACTGTTGAAACTGAAAGAAAAACCACCATTACCAAAAGTTTGGCTCATCGGTTGATTTTCCATAGGTTTTTTTATAATAACTGTTAGATCAATAGTATCGCCTAACTCAACTTCTGTTTTATCTACGGTTGATGTGATGCTTATATCTTCTGCAAATACCAAGCTCGTAAAAGCAAGCAGCATAACTACTGCTATTATAATTAATCTACGCAATTTCTGCCTCCTTTTTTAGTCATTAGACAATATATCAAAATAAAAGGTTCCATTTTTTTTATTTTTTTATCTATGTTATTTTCCTTGGTTTTAAAAAAGTAGTATGATGATAATATAATATTTAAAAGTATTAAACGTTATTTGTAAAATTTTCTAATAATTTGGGATTATAAATTAAAAGGATTTCATATTGATGAAAAGTGAAAGAATTGATTTTGAAAAGCTTAATAATACTAGGGATTTAGGTGGATTAATTACAAAATCAGGTAAAAAGATTCGGAAGGGTAGGCTATTTCGTAGTGGTATTCTACATAAAGCTAGTGAATCAGATGTTAGAAAATTACAAAGTTTAACTGAAGTGATAATTGATTTTAGAAGCTCAAAAGAATTAATAGAACGCCCTGACCCAAGTATTGAAAGTGTCACTTATGCTCATCTTCCAATAATTAGAGAATTAACAGAAGGAATAACCAGGGAAAAAGAAGCATCTGTTTCAGTAACTAAGAAGTATGCAGAATCTCCTGAAGGTGCCAGACAATATATGATAAACATCTATAAAAACTTTGTTATAGATGAATTTCCACTTGGTAACTATTTAAAATTCATTGATTTACTTCTTGAGGAAAGAGAAAAAGCTATTTTGTGGCATTGTACTGCTGGTAAAGATAGAGCTGGTTTTGGGGCTGTAATTATTGAAGAAATATTAGGAGTAGATAGAGATAGTATATTCGAAGATTATCTTTATACTAATGAATGTTTAAAAGATGAAATAAAACAAATAACTTTGAATTTAATGTATAAAAATAATATAGATAGTCATGATATTAACAAAACTCTCTTATTCCAGAAATCAATAGATTGTATTTTTGGAGCAAAAGAAGAATATTTATCAGGTTTATACGAAAAAATACAAGAAGTATATAAAGATTTTAATGGTTTCTTGAAAGATGGTTTAAAGATTAGTGAAGAAAAACAAGAACGATTAAGAGAGCTTTATCTAGAGTAAAAAATATTTTAAACTTCTAAATCATAGTTTTCATCTGAAAATTTTTGCATAGAAGTTAGCTCTTTGTTCGCTAATATTTCATCTCTTAACGGACAGTTATTAAGATGATCACAACTTTTGCAATATTTATTAATCTTGGGTGCAAAATTTATTTCATTAATCATTTCATAGGCTGTTTTATCAATACTTTCCAAAACTGACTCAATATCGCTTTCTTTTCGAGTAGTTTTTATTTTTATATCGTGGTCTAACATTAAAAGGGAAAGTTTGCTTATTTTATACCCCATAAAACTTTGAGCAGCCCAATAATAAATACTTAACTGTTTGTCTTTGTCTACTTCCTCTTGAGGTCGTAAAGTTGGTTCTGTCTTATAATCAAGAATCTCAAAGGTTCCGTCTTCTAAAGAATCAATTCTATCTATGGAACCAGTCATAACAGCATATTTTCCACAGGGGATTTCAAAATATCTTTCAACAGCAGTAGCTGGCTTAAATACTTTATTTTTTATAAAGTGATTGTAGTATAGCGTCAACTGTCTAATACCATCTTGATGATATTCTTCTTCTATTCTTTCATTGATAAAGCCATCTCTATAGTGAAGTCTAATTTTTTCATAGACATTGAGCAAATCTTCTAAGCTAGGTTTTTCTATTATTCTTTCTGATGGGCTATAAATTTTTTCAAATGTTTCATGTATTGCTGTGCCAAAATCAAA
>CAMJNS010000073.1 GCA_946407375.1 uncultured bacterium | reverse complement strand
TCCTGGACAAACCGAAGCATTATATTTAAGGTCGAAGAATTAACTGGTGCGACTCCGCACACTGCTAAACTAGATTTAATTATCAGAGGTCGCAAACGCTCATTAGGAGATTTTTCTGTTACATATATCAAGAAGGTATTTCCTCTAGAAGCCAATCATTATACTTATGAGTCGGAAATAGAAAAAACTGTTATAACATTAACAGGAGATGGCTTTGGAGAACAGGATGATAGTGGTAAAAACAGCAGTGTAAAGTTTTTAACTTATGGCGAAAACAACAAGGAAGAATACATTGATGCTGAAGTTAAGTCTTGGAGCGACGATGAAATAGAGGTTTATCTGCCTTTAAAAGCTCAAACTGGTAAAATAATACTTAAAATCAATGGTTATGAATTAGCAGGTCCAGAGGTAACGATTATACCAGCTTCTGGTTATTCTGAACAAATTTCTGCAAGATTCAGCGAAGTTTTGGCTGTAACCAATCCTCTCATTACTGGTGTAATACCCAAAGATTCTGAAAGAGTTTATCTTTGTGACCCACAAAACTATAGGTTATGGTATTTAGATGGAGACCAGTATAGTTATATTCCTATAACTAATGCCAACAAAGCATATCAGCCTTATACTGGGGTTGCTAGTGGCGATTCAATTATTCTTGTTGACTGGGAAAACAAAAACTTAGTTAAACTTATTGATGGTTCTGTGACCCAAACTTCAAGTTATGTGTTTACTGGTGCTCCAATGGGAGTATGTGTTGCTAAATATTCAGGTTTAATTTATGCAACAGATTCAGGTTCCCATGAAGTTGTCATTTTCAACGAAAACCTAGAAAAAATAGATAGTTTCGGTGAAGAAGGCATAGAAAACGGTCATTTTTCAAAGCCAGAGGGAATCTGTTTAAATACAACTGAAACAAGTATTTTCGTAGCAGATTCTGACAATCATAGAGTTCAGCAGTTTGATATCAGTACTGATGCTAATGGTAAAAAAGAGTATAAGTTTAAATGTTGGTATGGCAGTTTTAATAAAACAAACGGCAAACATACTAATGAATCTGAATTTGGTGAAAGTAATAACTCCCAATTAGGATTTATGCATCCAACTGCTGTGGCTTGCGATGGTAATTATCTCTACGTAACAGATTCTGGCAGAAATGATATTCAGAAAATCAATCTCACCAATTTAGCCTGCGAAGTTATTGGGGAAGAAGGCAACGGGAATTCTCAATTTATGGCTCCAACAGACATAAAGCTTTTGGGTTCTAATATCTATGTTGCAGATAGTGAAAATTCAAGAATACAGATTATCAGCAAAACAGGAGTTTTTGCTAGTCAGCAGAAGCCGGATGTTACTGGAATGAACGCGAGTTTCCTAGGAATAGCTATGAATAACGACAAAGACTCGTTATATATTGTAGATTCTTTTGACTGCACTATTTCTAAATTTGATGTTTACGGAACCTTTGAAAAGAAAATTGGTTCTAGAGGCAGTGGTGTGGGGCAGTTGCTCAACCCATCAGACGTTCTCCTAGATAAAGACGACAATATTTGGGTTGCTGATACAGGTAATAGAAGACTGGTAATGTTCCCTTCTGATGGAAGCGAAGCTAAGAGTTTCGGTTCAGGAGGAAGCGGTAAAGGACAGTTTAAGTCACCGCAAAGACTGGCTTGTGATTCTGAAGGTAACATATTTGTTGCTGACTGTGACAATAACTCTGTTCTAAAATTCGACAAGTCAGGTCAATATCTTTTTACTATCGGTCAGTCCGAATTAGACCAGCCTTTTGGTCTCGCTGTAGATTCATCAGATAATTTGTATATTTGCGATGCGGGTCACCATAGAATATGCAAATATGATGCAAATAATCAATTCGTAGGCTGGTTTGGACTCGCAGAAGGACAAGAAGCTGGCGGTTGGCACGAAGCTTCAGAAGGCTCAAAAGGCAGTTCAGGCTCTGCTCCCTGTCAGTTTATTTCACCTCTATATTTGGATTTTGACAGTTACGATGCATTATATGTTCTTGATTATGGCAGTAAAAGGATTCAAAAACTAGACACGAAAAACACTGGTACCCTTGGCGGTCACATCGACACGGTAGAAGTAGACGCAAAAATGTTCGGAATAGCAGTTGACGACAAAGACTGTTTCTTTATAACCACAGATTCTTTTGTCAGAAAATATGTTCCAGCCCCTTAATCACCTGTTACTAATTTTTCAAAAGCTTCGCAGTAAAGTTTCATAAAGCGGTCGATGTTTTCTTGCTTATAAATATTGGCTAAATAATGAGCTTCGATGCTGACTTTATCACCATCCCAGATTTTAATTTCAAGCCTTGCAGAAGCATTAAAATCATTGTGTTCAAGCTCTATAGATTCGGATTTAAGTCTTTGTCCAAAAGTATCAAAATCTAAATTACCAATATAATTTACTTCCATACAATCAGAGTTGAAAACATGCTCATATTCAGTAAAATAGTCGTAGTCAGAGTTTTGAATACCATCATTTATTTTATTTTTGACTTCATTTAACAATTGAATATTATTCTCTATTTTATCGAAATGAACGCCAACCGGAAGTGTCTTTATCATCAAACCTGCATAATTTGAAGATTGCTTTGTTGTTCTATTGCTGTATATCCAGTTTGTCAGAACATCATTCTTGCCCGAATATTTGAAAAGAGCAATTAGAGCAGACGCAATAGCTATTGAATTTCTAGTGGTATTATATTTATTTTCAGCTTTTTCTAAGTCTTTTTCAGATATAGAAAGCTCACCATTCCATATTTTTTCTGAAGTTTCACGAGATTTAAAATCTGGTTCAGGAATAGTGTACCAGGCAATACCAGAGTAGTGTTTTTCAAAATAATCTTTATTGGCTTGAAGCTTGTCGCTGTTTTTTTCTATTCTTGCCAGTTCAAGGAAATAGTAATCCTTATCTAATTCCTCATTAAAATAAGCTTTTTCCAAATCACGTAAAATAATAGATATTGTTGTTCCATCGCTAACTATATGATGCATATCAAAGAACAAATAAACATATTTTTCTGTTTCAAAAATAAAGCTTCGAAATAATGGTGATTTAATAATTTTAAATGGCTTTATAAGTTCTTTTTCTATTTCCCGCATTTGTTCTTCTGAAGAATAGTTTATTTCTATTTCGGGGTTCTTTTCAGGCTTATATTCAAAAATAATCTCATTGTTTTTATTAAAATTAACAATACAGGATAAAGCAGGATGAACTTTAACAACATGTTCAAAAGCTTTTTTTAACTTATTTGCATCAACTGTTTTTTCAAAACGTCGGAAAACAGGCAAATTCCACATTGTGCCCTTAACTTTGTAAAGCTGGTAATCAAAAATTTTAACCTGCATTGCATTTAGTTTATGTGGAATATGAAGTTCGTTTTCAAGCTGTTTATCTACTGGTTCTGTTTGATTAAATTTTCTTTCACGGATTAGATTTGCTATTTTTTCTACTGTTTTGCATTTAAAAATATCTTTTGCGCTTAAATCAAATCCATCTAGGTTGGTAACGACCAACATAGTTCCAATAGAATCACCGCCAAGTTTATAGAAATCATCTTTGATACTTATTGTATCAGCATTTATTGTCAACGCTTTGGCGAAAGATTCACATAAAAGCTTTTCTAACTCATCTCTAGGAGCAATATATTCATTCTTAAAGTCAAGTATTACAGGGTCAGGAAGAGCTTTTCTATTCATTTTCCCACTATTTGTCAATGGAATTTCATCTATCTTCATATAATAAGCAGGAATCATATACGATGGTAGAATTTCCTGCATTTTTTGATTAACTGACTCTTCGTCAAATTCAATATTTTCTTTATAATAAAGGCATACGTAAGAACGTATCTTTTCTTTTATTCCTTTTGCCGCACACCATTTTACATTGGTTGTTCTCTTAAAGGCTGCTTCTATTTCGGCTGGTTCGATACGGTTTCCATTAATTTTTATCATATCGTTAGAACGACCATCAAGAACGAAATTGCCATCTGGCAAACGATGGACTAAATCACCTGTATGATAAATTCTGTTTACAAAAGCTTTTCTTGTCTGTTCTGGCAAGTTTATATACCCTCTGGTAAAAGGAACTGCAATGCATAGTTCACCAATAGAGCCATCCTCAATATTATTCCCATTTTCATCAATTAAGCTGTAAGGGATTCCAATATCATCTATATTACCTATTGGAACAACGTCATACTTTTTATCAATCACAAAATTAGAAATAAGATATGGAACTTCTGACATTGAGTAATAATTAACTATGGTTACTCCATTAACATAAATCCCGTTTGCTGGCTCAGAACCTGTATCAACGACCTCCATATTGCCTTTTAGCTTATCGCCAAGAACTCTAATATATGAAGGAGGCAGATAAGCTGCTTTAATCGAATTTGTTTTGTAGTATTCAAGCAGTTTGACAGGATTTTTTATTATAGAGTAAGGCAGAATATAGAGTCTACAAAGTTTGTAAATATTTACAACAATGATTTCTACAGAAGCAATGAAATTAAGCGGAGCAATCACACCATAATTAACTACAGGTTCATCAAAAAACTTTTCCGACCAGTCATTTGTATATTCTAATAGTTTCAAAGAACCGTATTCATGCAAAACACCCTTTGGATTACCTGTAGAACCTGATGTGTAAACGGCAAAAGCCGCATCATGGCCATCTGTTCTTACATAACCGAAATAAGGCTTTTCTTCTAATATTTCTTCCCAGATATCGTTATTTATTGTTAGCTTACAGGAACAGTCCTTGCGTATAAATTCAATTCTTTCAGGAGCTAGGGTATCTTCTGTAACAACAAAGGCTGCTCCTGCTTTCCAGACCCCAAGCATGGCAAGAATAATCGAAGCACCACGTGGCAGGTTGATTAGAACAAAATTTTCTTTTCCTATTCTATTTTTCTTTAAATATGCGTAAACTTTTCCTGATATTTCGTCGCATTCTTTAATTGTAAACTTAATATCCTGAGCAACATCGACCAGGAAAATTTCGTCTGGTTTTTTAGATAATAGTTTCTGCCACACCTCAAAAATATAAGGTATTCTGTCATAATTAGTATTGCATAGAAAATCAGATTGTCTTATCTTGTCTTGTGCTATATCTATACCCATTTGCTTGCTTTTGTTGTTTATCGTTTTTATTAAACTAACATATCCTAATGGGTTAAACAATAACAAGTTTTAAATAATAAAGACTTTAAATTTTTCTAAAAATCAGCTATATTTATGAGCTATGCTAACGCAATTAAATCTTGTAATTATTGTATTTGGTAGTTATTGTAGTTATTGTTTAGCTTAAGCTCTGTAAGCTATTAATTTAGAAATAAACATAGCTTTATAACTTACGATTTAACAATAAAAACGACAAAAACAAACAACAATAAAAACTAAAAAGCAGTAATAAAGGAGCTCAAATGTCTGAACAACATGAAAATCTGTTGAAACAGTTCCAGACTGAAATGGAAGCTGCAAAAACAACAGCAGATGTAGAAGCCCTAAGAGTCAAATATTTAGGCAAAAAGGGCGAAGTCACAGAATTGTTAAAGGGTCTTGGCAAACTCAGTATTGAAGAAAGAAAAGCTACTGGTGCCGCAATCAATCAAATTAAGACTAAGATACAGTCTTCGATTGAAGAATCAATGAAAAAGCTTGCTTTACAAGAGCTAGACGCTAAGCTTAAAGCTGAAAAGCCAGACCATTCTATGCCTGGCACTTATCCGAACATTGGTTCATTACACCCTGTAACCCAGGTTGCAAACGAAGTTATAAATATATTTCAGGCAATGGGCTTTTTCCTGACCGAAGGTCCTGAAATCGAAGAAGAATATTACAACTTTGAAGCTTTGAATGTTCCAAAGCACCATCCTGCAAGAGATATGCAAGATACTTTCTATCTTGAATCTGACCAGGTTTTGAGAACTCAAACCTCTCCAATGCAGGTTAGAACAATGGAAAAGATTGAACCGCCTCTTAAGATGATTGCATTAGGCAAAGTTTACAGATGCGACTATGATATTACTCACTCTCCAATGTTCCATCAAATGGAAGGTTTGGTAGTTGGCGAAAACATCAGTATGAGTGACCTTAAAGGCACATTGATTGCTTTCGTTAAAGAAATGTTCGGAAAAAGAGCTTATCGTTTCAGAACAAGCTATTTCCCATTTACAGAACCTTCTGCAGAAATGGATATTCAGTGCATTTTCTGTGAAGGCAAGGGCTGCAAAGTTTGCAAAGGCACTGGTTGGATGGAAATTCTAGGCTGCGGTATGGTTAATCCCAAAGTATTTGAAGCAGTTAAATACGACACTGAAAAATATACTGGTTTTGCTTTCGGTATGGGTATTGAACGTATTGCAATGCTTCGTTACGGCATTAATGATATCAGATTGCTTTTCAACTCTGATACAAGATTCTTGAAACAATTCTGAGGTGAAATGCAATGAAAGTATTATTAAGCTGGTTAAAAGATTATATAGATATTAACGAAACTCCTGAAAAGATTGCTGAAGCTTTGACTATGACTGGTTTAGAAGTCGAAGAAATAATACAGCCAGGCAAAAATATCAAAGGCGTTGTAGTAGGCAAGGTTTTAACAAAAGATGCTCACCCAAATTCTGACCATCTATCACTCTGTAAAGTAGATATAGGAAAAGGCGAACCATTGCAGATAGTTTGCGGTGCTCAGAACCACAAAGCTGGTGATGTCGTTCCTGTAGCTGTTTTGGGTGCTAAACTTCCATCTGGTTTTGAAATTACAGAAGCAAAAATCAGAGGAATAGACTCTTACGGCATGATGTGTTCTAAGCGAGAATTAGGGCTTTCTGAAGACCATAGCGGTCTTTATATACTTCCACCAGATTTGCCATTAGGTGAAGATATTGTTAAGGCTCTCAAGCTTGATGAAGTTATTTTTGAAATCAGTGTTACTGCTAACCGCGGCGATGCTCTTTCTCATCTAGGCATTGCAAGAGAACTTTCAGCTATTTTTAATCTGCCTCTTAAACGTGATCCATTAGGCGATGATAGTGGCGATGGCAATATTAGTGACTATATTAAAATAGATATAGCCAATAATGAGCTTTGCCCAAGATATGGCGCAAGGCTGGTTCTTAATATAAAAGTCGGTCCTTCTCCTGATTGGATGAAAGAACGACTTGAAAATGTTGGAATACGTTCAATTAATAATATTGTAGATATTACCAACTACATTATGCTTGATATTGGACATCCAATGCACGCTTTCGACTACGACAAACTAGCAGAAAAGCACATTATTGTAAGAAATGCCAAAGCTAATGAAAAGATGAAGACTTTGGATGATGCAGAAAGAACATTAGAAGAAAATATGCTTGTGATAGCTGATGAACAAAAAGCTGTTGCTATTGCTGGTGTAATGGGTGGCTTAGATACATCAGTTACAGAAAATACTAAAAATGTTCTTTTTGAAGCTGCTTCCTTCGATACTGTCACAGTTAGAAGAACATCTAAAAAGCTTGCTTTGCAGTCTGACTCTTCTTATCGCTTCGAAAGAGGAACAAACATTGATAATGTTCCCATAGCTTTGAATGCTGCTGCTAAGTTTGCAAAAGAATTAGCTGGCGGTCAGCCCGTTAGAGGCATTTGTGACGTTTATCCAAAACCAGAAATATTGAGACAAATCAAAGTTAGAACTAAACGTTTGAATAAACTTGTTGGTATTAATCTGACTACTGCTCAAATAGAAACCTACTTACTTCGCTTCAAGTTCGAAACAAGAAGAGAAGGAGAAGATATTGTTGTAAGTGTTCCTCCTTACAGACACGATATTACTCAGGAAGCTGATGTAATAGAAGAAGTTGCTCGTCTTTACGGATACAACAATATTCCAGAAACCCTTCCAGCTGTTGCTTCTAGTTTGCAGCTTCCAACAGCACTTCAAAAACTTGAAAAACGCTTGAAAGACCATCTTGTTTCTAATGGTTTCAGCGAATTGATTACTTATAGCTTTATTCCTGCTAATGTAGATAGCTGTTTCCATGAAAAGAAGCCTTTGATGCTTAAAAATGCTCTTTCTGAAGAAATGAAAGCTATGCGAACCAGCCTTAAATGGAATATGTTCGATGCTATCAGACGTAATGTTTTGAACGATGAATTTAATCTGAAGTTCTTTGAAATAGGCAAGGTATTCCATACTTCTGTTGCTGGAATGAGCGAAGAACACACCAGATTAAGCGTTGGTTTCTGCGGTGCTCAAAACTGCCACGATTGGCACGACAGCAAGAAAGAATTCGACCTTTTCACTATTAAAGGCTTTGTTCAAGGAATAGCTGATTTATGTAAGGTCAAAATTCGCTTTGCTCCCAGTTTAAATTCTATATTCCATCCAACTATGCAGATGGATATTCTTCTTGGCAAAAATCCAATTGGTTCATTTGGTCAGATTCACCCCAATTTGCTCGATAACAAAAAGCTTCCTAAGAGTATATTCTTAGTAGAAATTGACTTAGATAAGCTTGCTGAAAGCATCGAAACTGCTCCTAGAATGAAAGCAATTCCGGAATTTCCGAGCATAAGAAGAGACCTTGCTTTGTTAGCTCCTGTAACTGTTGCTCACCGCGACATACAGAAAATACTTGTGGCTGAAGGCGGCAATTTACTTGAAGATTGCCATCTTTTCGATGTTTATCAGGGCAAAGGCATACAGGAAGGTTTCCGTTCACTGGCTTATTCTTTAAGCTTCAGAGACCCCAAGAAGACTCTTACTGATAATGAAGTTCAGCCATTAGTTGACAAGATGGTTGCTAAGCTTGATAAGGCTCATCAGATAAAACTAAGATAAAATTGAAAACTGATCGTTTAGAAAGTTAACTTAAAAAAACCGCTTGTAATATGCAAGCGGTTTTTTTTGTGTGAAGGCTGTGCGAAAACTAGGATTTTTTAAGTTCTCTTTAGATTATGCTAATTGTCTACACATTTGTCATAAAAGTATAGCGTATGGGCTTTAGCTCTGAAAGCTATACGTTTATGACAATTTGTAGACTACATAAAAAGAAATATTATTTTTTTAGAGAATTTCAAGTTTTCGCACAGCTTTTATGTAATGAAAATAGTGTGAAACTTTTATTGCTTATTAAACGTATAATAACTTGAGGGTATTAGGATAAATAGTGTATAATTAATAAAACTATATTCGGAAAATGGTACATTATGAGCGACGAAAATGAAAAGTTTTCTGTTGAATCTTTTTTAAAAAAGGTTCAAGAGGGTGATAAAACCTTACTTATCGTAGGTGCTATCGTTATGATAATACCTATGGTTGCTTTGTTCTTTTTAACTGGTGGAAAAACAGATAAAAAAATGACTCAGCAAAAATTAAGAACAATGGTTCAGCGAAGAAATGTTTTTAATTTTGGGACGAAAGAAGACGGTACTAAATCAGCTCCTAAATCAGGTTTGCCTAGTAAGTCATCTAACTGGTTTGGCTCTAGAACACCTGCACAAAAAATAGCTGACGAAATACATAGAGCAGAACAAGTTATCGAACAAAAGGCTAATATTATAGAGGTTCCTCCAGAATTGACAGGAGATCACAAGAAACAGTATCTAGCAGAACATAATTATCATCTTTGTTGTGCTAATGGAGCTATAGAATTAAAAAATTATGCTGAAGCAGAAGAGCTTTTGAAAAAAGCTTTAGATGAAGCAAAAGACAATGCTTTTTTGGAAGTATATGCTCTAGGTTCTCTATGTGCACTCTATGAGAGAACAGGTGATGCAGTTAAAATGGAAGCTGCTTATAAACAGTATGTTGAAGCTGTTTCAAAAATTCCACCTGAATTTGGCGGAGGAGATTTGAAACGAGTTGTAAGAGATGCTTATCAAGCTTTAGCAACTGTTGGTAATTATGCTTCTCCTGCAGAAATTACCGATGCCCTAGAAAAGGAACCTTTAGTTCAAAAAGGAGTAGTTCCATCAAATATAAATATACGAGAAGTATATAAAAGTTTCCCAATTAAATATGAGTAGAGGAGCAAGAATCATGAAGATAGAAAAATTAAAAAAATCAGGTAGCACTTTTCTCGCTGTTGTTGGAATTCTTGCTATAATTGCTTTTAGTGCTTCCTCCTTTATGTCTACTACAATACAAGAAGGAAAGCAAACAAATTTATCTATTAGAGGGTTACAAGCCACTTCATTAGCAGAAGCTGCTATTGAAAGAGCAATGAGTCAGTTAATTAAAGAAATCAATACAATTGATTTAAAAGAAGGGGTTAATTTAACTTCCTTAAAACCTAAGGATTTTGCTATAACATTAAGACTTCCTGCAACAGAGGGGTCTGCTTCATTAGGAAAAGAATATAAAGTGGGTAGTAACCTTGGGGATGATAAAGAATTAGTTCTATGTGATGCTGCAAAAGGCGAAATTCAATTTTCAAAAGATGACTTACAAGGCCAATACGATGATTTAGACACCCTAGTTGAGTATATGACCAATAATACTCA
The DNA here is from genome assembly GCA_946407375.1 of uncultured bacterium. GTDB lineage: Bacteria > Muiribacteriota > Ozemobacteria > Ozemobacterales > Ozemobacteraceae > RUG334. Next base: position 5,801 of record CAMJNS010000073.1, on the reverse strand, counting down.
TAGTGAATATACTGTCACTGTTAAAGCAAAAGTTATAAATGCATTTAGAAATTCTCCAGGTACTGAAAAGCCTGATTACAAAATTCCTGGTGTCGATATTCCTTGGAATGCAAGAAGAGACGTAAGAAGCTTATTAGATGGTAATGGTTATACAGCTTGGCATTTTGAATTTACCGACGATATGAGATGGTTTGAACTTGAAATACCTATAAAAATAGCAGGTTTTGAAGTTTGTAGTTTTGATATGGTTCAGATTGCTAGCAATCTTCTTAAACCTATTACTGATAAATTTAACGACCCAGATATTAAAGAAGGTGGTATTCAGAAAATGACTACCTTAGACTGGGCTGCTAAAAAAATAATGAATGATTGTGTTTCTAAGATTGCTAGTAGAATAACTGGAAATGATTTGGGGGATTTATATCCAATAGATATTAAAATAGCTAAAGGTAATATGCCTACAAATGTTAATGACCTCTGGCCAAGTGGTGTTTCTATTTCTCCAGATGATGGACAATACTTGGAAAAATATGGTCAGATAAGCTTTGAAAGCGAAGCAAAGATTAAATTTAAAGATGGTTACACCGCTTCACGTCGTATTACCGCTGTAAAAGACTTCAAGGTTTCTGACTGTGAACCGCCAGCATCAATGTATAGCTTTTTTATAGCAAATGAACAAAATGAAAAAATAGCTTTTAACAATTATGGCGGTGATTTTTACGTTAATAATGTAGATTTTACCAACATGTCAGAAGATATTAAAAATTTCTTAAAAGGGCAGACTCTTAGTGAAGACAAGATGAATAAAAGAGAATTCCCTGGTTTGATAAGGGTTAACGCAAAGTGCGATGATCCTATTTATTGTAATATTGGTTTTCTTGGTAATACTGGTCAGAAGATTCTTACAAAATCTGATTCCGGTGAAGATAAACTAGAAGATACTTCCCTGCATAATTTACTTAACGGTATGGATACTGTTATGCTTTTGAAATCTAAAACTGAAATGACTGTAGCGAATGCAAGTTATGAAGTTGATGTTGAAAGAGAAGAAAAGGAACCAGGTTCTGATTTATATAGTACTGTGATTACTGCCGGCGGTACTTTTGGTGCTCTAGATTTAAAATCAGCAGTAAGTAATATTCAAACTGCATTAGGTGGAAAATTTGGTTTAAATATTATTCCTAAAGTAGGTAATATGAACACTAATGTAATTAAATTAGCTATATGTCTAGCTGTAAGACCTTTTGCTCAAATAGCTAAAGATAAAGTTGACGAATCAATTAATAAAGAGCTTTTAGGTGATTATGGTGTTTCTGTGGGTGGTGGTTTTAATTCTTTAATTGATGCAATGGATTGTTTTGAAACTTGGGAAATGCCATACATGGGGACTTCAAATGAATTATTCACTCTGCCAAATCTTGGACAAGGTTCTAATAAAACTCATTTATTTGGTTATTCAGGAATGCATCCGACTCTAACAAAAGAAATAGAAGGAAATGTTGAAAGTCAGTATAGACAATGGAGAATGTGTATTGTTGGAATGTATCCTACAGATAAAATATATATAGGTCTTTTTCCTGTTCCTCCATTTCCTATACCTTTATGGCGTTCAACTACACAATCTCATAAGTATGGTTATGAAATTAAAGGTTTCAAGAGCTTAGATGAAGATGGTTCGGAAACAGATGAAGTTTACACCTATGATCCTGCAAAACAAGAAAATAAAGTGCCTAATCTTTATACTTGTGAACAATATGCAAAAAAAGCCACTTATTATTATGATAATTTGGAACAGTTTAAAAAAGATATTCCTAACCGACTTACAGAAGTTAACGGTAAAAAAGCTTTGGTTTTAAATGGTATTACTTATATAGCAGATAGTATAGGTGATGAAACGAATGCATTCGATTTAAGTGGTATAGAAGAACTTAAAAATGATCCAAATAATCTATATGTTTTTGGAAAAGGTATGATTGTTGTAAGTGGTAACCTTTTTCTTGGTTGCAATATTTGTGCTTGGGAAGAAAAAGATGCAGATGAAAAAACCGTTTTTTCTTTAATATGTAGAAATGGTGGCTTAATAGCAACTAAGCCTGGTAATTATATAATAAAAGGTTCTTTATATACTGATCAAGGCATATATATTATTTCTGGTTCTAGTTTACATATAGTTGGAAATTGGGTAACAAATGCTTTTAGAAAATCTAAAATGATGGGAACAGTAGTTGTTGATTACTCTTCATTAAGAACTAGAACATCAATTGGTAGTTTACATCCAACTAGAGGGAAATATGATCCTAATAGATACCATGTTTCTTTTAGCCCGATTTGGTCGTCTTGGAGAGGATTTTAATGTTCAGAGTATTTAATAATAAAAGAGCTGCTACTCTCATTGAAGTAGTTATTGCAATACTGATACTTGCTTGTGCTTTTTTCCCTATTTTAAGAGTTGTAGATTATGGTTCTGTTTCTACAGCTAAAATAGGTAATTATGCAAAGGCAACAAGATTGGCTCAAGAATTAATCGAAGAATGTAAACATGTTCCATTTAGTTTGTGGAAAAAATTCCATGTTCCTAAAAACCCGGAACCAAATCAAATAATTGATTTTGATACTATAAACGAAGATTTTTATAAGGGGACAAAAGAAAGTATTAAAGCTTTTGCTGAAGAAGAAAAAACTAAAGATAAAATAAAAGAGTTTAAATGCGAAGCGAAAGCTAAGTTATTTTTAAATGAGTACAAACAAATCTATGAAATATGGTTAGAGGTCGAAATAAGTTGGTATGATATGGGTAAAATTAGTGATGCTAAGGGTGAAAAACGCATTGTTAAAGTAAGTAATTCATATCATAATCCTGAAGCAATTTATCAAGGAGCAAAAAAATGATTCAATTAAAGCAACATAATGTTTCATCTTTAAATTGTAATAAAAAAGGTTTTACTTTAGTTGAAATAATGGTTGCAATATTGATGACAACCATTGTTTTGACTGCTGCCTACATGATTTGGTCTAGAGTAAGATTGGGTATTTCTAGATCTAACACAAAGCAAATTTTGCAAAGTGAATTGCGCAAGGCTGCTAATTTCTTACAGAATGATCTCAAGTCAATCAAATATCATGATAAAAATGATGACAAAGACCCAGATAAAGATAAAGCCTTTGATGTTACTGCAGATGAAAACAGCTTTACAATGAAATTTGAAAAATTCAAAGAAATAAAAGAAGAAGATAAAGCGATAGGACAAGATTTTGTTGAATTTGTTACTTATACTTGGAGTAGCTCAAATAAAATATTGAAGAGGGAAGTTCAAGGTGGCGGAACTGGCAAGATTTTATCAACCCATTGTGAAAGTATAGATGTAAATCCAGCTGGTGACGATGCAGCTAATAACGGAAACAATGGCAATAACGGAAACAATGGCAATAATGCTAATAATTCAGATGAATATAAAGAAGCTAAGCTTGAAATAGAAATCATCGGCAAAATGATTGTTCCTGGCAGTACCGAAGAAATGTATCATACAGAAAAAACTTCTGTAGTTATGCGAAATGAATACTATAAAAAAACATACAAGAATTATAAATCAGTTTTTGATTTGGCTTCAAAGGTAGATAAAGATGATTCCGTAGGAGCTAAAGCTGATGGAATGTTAACTGGGGATTTGACTAAAGATCAGTTAGCTAAAATGCCAAAAGATGTACTTGAAAATTTAAAAGCATCAGAACAAGAATCTCTTCAAAATGCAATGGACAACTTGAAGCAGTTAAACGATACTATTGGTAACATAAAAGCTGATGGTGTTAATCTTCTTGAACAAGGTTGGCATAATTTCACTGCTATATTTACTGGCGGAAATGATTATACTGATTTTACAGATGCTAGAAGTAAACTTGAAAAAGCAGATTCTGTAGCAGAAGTAAAAAAAGTCGTTGAAAAAATAAAACAAAATGTACAAAAACAAGAAGAAACATTTTATAAACAAGCTTATCCAAATTATGAATCTTTAAGTGCTAAAGACAAAGTTACTTTTAAAAAAGCTTATGATATGGCTGTTCATGATAAAACTGTTTCAGATGCATATGAAGAAACTAAAAAGAAGGCAAAAGAAGGTGAAGATGTAGGTAAAAAACCAATTAGTTACAAAGAAATACAAGAATGTATTAGAGATGGCAAAACATTAGATTCAGATGGTAATAAAGTAGATATGCCTGCCGATCAAATAAATGCAAAATCACAAGAAGATGCAAAGGAAGTTCTAAAGTTTTATAATAAGATAGATTTAGGTTTTATGAAAGATGGAGATGACGATATCGGTATTTATAAAGCCAATAAAACTTTATTGGAAGAAGCTGATACGAAAATAGAAATTTTGAACGTTAGAGAAAAATGTAAAGAAAATATTAATAATATAAATGATGTTTTGGATACTAGTAAATAGTAGAAAATTTCAAAATAATAAAAGCTGAATAATAAAAAGAGCCATTGGAAAAAAATAGATATTTCCAATGGCTTTTTGTATAATAAAATAATAAATACTTAATTGTTGGTGCCTTTAATTCAACATTTTAGATAGAAAAAGGATAGGCTTAAAATATGAATAATAAAAAGAAGTTTAATATTACTTTTATCAGAACTTTTATTGTTATGGCTTTAACAGTTTTTTGCATAGCCTTTTTCGGTTGTGGAAGCTCGGGAAGTGGAGAATCTGACTGGTATGATGAAAACAATGTAGTCAGAGTGTCGAATTTAAAGGGTAGGGTAATAGCTCCTCTTAATAATTCTGTTTCAGCAAGAACTTCAGCTCAAGCTTATTTTTCTTTGTTGACTACTGAAGGGACAAAAGTATTTATTGAAGATAATCCTAATCTTAATGCTGTTGCTGATGTTAATGGTTATTTTATTATCCCTAATGTTCCTGAAGGAAAGCATAGGATTATAGCTAGTGTAGTGGCAGGGACAACAACATATAGACAAAGAAGTGATGTTGTTACGATAACAGGACAATATGAAACACAGGAAATCCCTTATTCTATAGAACTGAGTCCAGCATTATATAGCGCAAGATTATATCTCTCAGATCTGAAAACTTCTTCACCTGTTGTTGGTAAAGTCAATGTTTGGGGATTTACTTATGATTCGATAAATGGGGTTGTTGATATAGGTCCATTCCCAGAAGGTTTAATAAGCAGTAAAGAAGCAAGAGTTACTGCTATTGGTTATAAAGATTTAAATACTTTAATAAATTTTGGTGAAGATTATAAATCGGAAATATATATAAAAATGACTCCGACTACTTCTACAGATTCAAATCAGGCTCCTGTAATTGCTATTCAACAAACTGATACTATTGTAAAAACAAATGAGGAAATAACACTGAGTGGTTTGGGTTTGGACCCGGAAGGTGATGTTATCACTTGGAAATGGTCAGCAGATAAAGGAAGTTTTTATAATCCCAACGGTCAACGCACAACCTTTTTAGCCCCAGAAGCTAGCGGAACAGTTAGAATTACACTATCTGGTTCAGACTCTAAAGGTGCAACTGGTCTAGCAACATTAGAAATTTATGTTCAACAGGGTGGAAGTTCAGGATTTAATCCAAATAATAAGCCTCCAGTAGCCCCAAATACTCCATATCCTGCAGATTTATCAACAGGTATGGGAGGAGATTTGATTCTTTCTTGGGAATGTAGCGATCCTAATAATGATGCTATTACTTATACCGTTAATTTTGGAAAACAAGGAAGCAATTTGATAACCATTGCTACTGGTTTAACGGATTCAAAAATAGGTGTTAAGA
>CAMJNS010000072.1 GCA_946407375.1 uncultured bacterium | reverse complement strand
GAAGTTTTTTATCTAAATTTTTTGGTTGCAAAAAAGATAAGGATTCTGATATAATAAAAAAGGAGAATAAGGTTGAAGGGGCTAAAAAGGCTCCACAAAAGGGTATTTGAACTCCAACAAAGAGAAAGTATTTTCTCTTTCATTAATAAATTCGAAAATCAAGATAAAGCATAAAAGCTTAATATTCTTGGTTCCCAATAATTGATGAATCTCTGAACTTTCAGATGATTTCATAACTCACAACTAACCTCAGCTTCGTAGCCCATTTTATTGGGCTACTTTTTTTATACTTTTGTACTTGATTTATAAAAAAAAAGTGACATATTTGTAGGACTATGCTATTATTTGTCACCCATTAGATGTATGAACAAATTTGGTTGGTTGTAATGTACACACTTGGGTTATAAAATCGTTAGGAAGTAATATGGAAAAAAAGATTTTTCATTATATATCACCGATAAAAAAGATTCTTTTTGTATTGGCTGATATTATTTGTTTTACTTTTTCAATGTTGGCTGCTATTTGGGTTAGGTATGGAACATTAAAGCCCGAATTAGTTCAAGACCTTATTTTATTTATCCCTTCAGTAATACCTTTTGGTTTACTGGTGTTTTGGATGTTAGGTCTTTATAATCGAACCTTACGATTTACTTCTTTATTGGATGCATTTGCAATCTTTGTTGCTGTTACAGCTTTTTCTGCAATAAAGGTTCTTTCTTCTTTTTATATTAGTGATTTTGCTGCAATTAAGCCCGTTCTGGTTATTGACTGGATGCAGTTAGTGCTTTTAATAGGTGGCTTGCGTATTGCTCCAAGAGCTTTAATTAATGTTGTAGAAATAAGTCCCTTAAGAAATTGGTTATTTAGCAAAACGAGTAGTAAAACTAAACGAGTAATGATCATCGGTGCTGGTCAAGGTGGTGAAAGCGTTGCTCGTGAAATAAAACGAAATATGAATCTTCCTATAGAAGTTGTTGGTTTTCTTGATGATGCTGATGAAAAACAAGGGCAGATTATTCATGGAATCAAGGTTGTAGGAAAGACAGAAAAACTTGATGAACTTTGTAAAGCTTATGAAGTTGATGAAATTATTATTGCTATTCCTTCTGCTTCTGGTAACGAGTTGAGAAGAATAGTTAAGCTTTGCCAAAACACTAATATAAGATTTAAGACTTTACCAGGCTTGCAAGATTTGATAGCAGGTAAACTTGTAAGTCTTCAACTTAAAGATATTGCAATTGAAGATCTTCTTCGCAGAGCACCTTCTGAAATTAATCTTGCAGAAATTGCTGCTTATATTACTGGAAAAACTTTGTTAGTTACAGGTGCTGGCGGAAGTATCGGAAGTGAAATTTGTCGTCAAATTCTTCCATTCCAACCAGAAAAGCTTCTTTTGTTAGGTCACGGTGAAAACTCAATTTATACAATTCATCAGGAATTGTTGAGAAATCCTGAATTGGGCAATACTGTTCTTATTCCAATAATAACCGATGTACAAGACAAAGAAAAAATTGATTACATATTCAATTCTTTCAGACCTGACATAGTATTTCATGCTGCGGCCCATAAACATGTTCCAATGATGGAATTAAACCCAGAAGAATCTGTTAAGAACAATGTTTTTGGAACTTTCAATGTTGCTGAAGCTGCCCATAAATACCATGTAGAACGTTTCGTTATGATTTCTACAGATAAAGCTGTTAACCCAACCTCTGTTATGGGGGCAAGCAAGAGAACTGCTGAAAAGATTGTTAAGTGTTTTGCCAAGAGAAGCACTACAAGATTTGTTGCAGTTAGATTCGGTAATGTTTTGGGTAGTCGCGGTAGTGTTATTCCTATGTTTAAGTCCCAAATAGAAAGAGGCGGACCTATAACAATTACCCATCCTAATATGATTCGTTATTTTATGACTATTCCGGAAGCAAGTAAACTTGTTATTCAAGCAGGTGCTTATGGAAAAGGTGGCGAAGTTTTCATTCTTGATATGGGTGAACCTGTTAAGATTCTTGATCTTGCTGAAGACTTGATAAGATTAGCTGGTCTTGAAGTAGGAAAAGATATAGAAATTAAATTTACAGGAATAAGACCTGGTGAAAAACTTTATGAAGAGCTGCTTACCGCTTCGGAAGGTATTACTGCAACAAAGAACAAGAAGATATTTATTGCTAAACCAGAAGAAGTTAATGAGGAAGAGCTAATGTTGCAGATTGATAAATTAAAAGAAGCTGCATTGAAAGCTAATCCTAGAGATGTTATCGAAGCTTATAAAGTTATTGTTCCAACATTTTCTCCAAATCGAGATATGATTTACAATGAAAAGAAGAAGCCACATCCTATTGAATCTGATTCTGCTTCTTTTTCTGGAACTAAACTTAGAGTAGTTAACTAATTTTTTTAATAAAGTTTGCATTTATTCTCTGCTTAATACAGGGGCAAGGCATAAATATTATAAAGCCTTGCCCCTGATTTCAAATAAAAAACTTGCAAGTTAAATAGACTTTGTATAAAATATTTGCCTTAAATAAAAAGACCTGACTTTGGTTTTAGGAGTATTACAGTGACAGCACATAGACACATTTTTGATCCTGAAAAAATACGAAACGTAGCTATTATTGCCCACGTTGACCATGGAAAAACTACCTTGGTTGACGCCATGATTAAACAGTCAGGACTATTCCGTGATAATCAGCATGTTGAAGAACGTTTCATGGATAATAATGATATTGAAAGAGAACGTGGTATTACAATTCTATCAAAAAATCTTTCGTTAGAATATAACGGATACCGCATTAACCTAGTTGATACCCCAGGTCACGTTGATTTTGGTGGTGAAGTAGAACGTGTATTGCATATGGCAAATGGTTGTTTGCTTCTTGTTGACGCTTTTGAAGGCCCTATGCCTCAGACACGTTTCGTTTTGAAGAAAGCTATTGCAGCAGGTTTAAGACCAGTTGTAGTAATCAACAAGATAGACCGTCCAGACGCTCGTGTAGAAGCAGTTCAGGATGAAATCCTTGATCTCTTTATAGACGTAGGCGTTCCTGAAGAAATGCTTGATTATCCTGTTCTTTATGCTTCTGGCAGAGAAGGTTATGCCATAAGAAATATGGCAGATGAAAGAAAAGATATAAGACCTCTTCTTGAAGAAATAATCAAACAAGTTCCTGCTCCTGAAGCAAACCTTGATGGTCCTGCCAAACTTCAAATCACAAGTTTAGACTATAATGACTATGTTGGCAGAATTGGCGTAGGTCGAATTCTTACGGGTGTATTAACAACAAAAGCTGAAGTATATAGAAGCAATCCTTCTGAAGTTGCAGAAAAATGCAAAATCATGAGGCTGTATTCTTTCCATGGAATACAAAGAATAGAAATTGAAGAAGCAGGTGCAGGCGATATTGTTGCTATTTGTGGTATACCTAATATTTCTATAGGTGACACAATTTGTACCGATCTTTGTGACCCTGAACCTGTTGTAGCTATAGATCAGCCTGTTATTTCTATGACATTTGCAGCAAATACTAGCCCATTTGCTGGAAGATGTAAAGAAAGCAAATTCTTAACTGTTCGCCAGATACAAGCAAGACTTATGAAGGAACTGGAAACAAACGTAGCAATGCGTGTTGAACCTGTTCCAGGCAGAAATGACCAATTCTTAGTTTCAGGTCGTGGCGAATTGCATTTAGGTATTCTTGTTGAAACAATGCGCCGTGAAGGTTATGAACTTCAGGTTAGTAAACCAAAAGCTATTTTCAAGAAAGATCCAAATACTGGTGAAACTCTTGAACCAATAGAAGAACTGGCTGTAGATATTCCCGAAAGCTACATGAGTGCTATAATGAATGCTTTATTGCCACGCAGAGCAATTCTAGAAGACACAAAACGTCTGTTAGACAACTACCTCAGACTAATCTTCTCTGCTCCTGCACGAGGTTTATTAGGCTTCCGTTCTATGTTACTAACACTTACCAATGGAACAGGCATTATGAACCAGTGTTTCAGAGGTTATGAACCCTACCGTGGAGACATTCCTGATCAAAGAAACGGTGTTATGGTTGCTACAGATCCAGGCACAGCTACTGCTTATGCTATTAAGAATCTTTCAGACCGAGGCGTATTATTTTATGCTCCAGGCGAAGAAATTTACGAAGGATTAGTTGTTGGTGAAAGACCTTTGAATACAGATTTAAAAGTAAATATCACAAAAAAGCGTCATGTAACCAACCATCGTTCTGCTACTTCTGAAGTATTAGAAACATTGCCAGCTCCACGCCGAATGACACTTGACCAATGCTTGGAATATGTTGCCGATGACGAATGGGTTGAAATAACACCAGAAGCCGTTCGTCTACGTAAAAAGGGCGAAGCTGTCGTAGGTATGAAGATAGCCAAGTTTACAGACGACTAATTTATCTTTTTAATCCCCCTTTTAAAGGGGGATTTTAATAGGAAGTGAAAAAATGTCAGAAAAATCAGATAAATTAAAAGATTTATTCAGCAGGCTTTTTGCCAAACTTATGGAATTTTCCATTGAACAGGAATTTCTTAATTCATTAGGTGAATCATTAGAAATTTTTTATGATTTAAAACCAGAAGAAGAATATGAATTTGTTCCAACTGACGAATTCCTTTTTTTAACTTGGTTTTTGCTTGATGATATTGGAGTTGGCGGTGAAGGCAAGTGTTTAATGGATGAATTTATCAGACGTAAAGCTGATGTTCTTTCTATTCAAGAAATGCAGATATGCAAAGCCTTAGAAGATACAACATTAAACCTCTTGGAAATTAGAGGCTGTGTTCCAGGCAAAACAATTTCTTTAAGAGATGCTTTTACTGGTGAAACTTTTGATGTTGAAGAATCTATGGGAAATGGTGATGCTGCAGAAGAAGGAAACCTTCTTTTTACACGTGTTTTAAAGCTTGGCGATCAATACTTTTTAGTTGGAGCAGGCATTTTCTTAGATAAATCTTTAAAAGAATATATCACGGAAGACTTTACAAATGCATATAAACAAGCTTGTGAAGAAGGTGATCATAGAAGTTTTAAAGATTTTCTAAAAACCAATGGCTTCTTGTTAAATCACTGGATTAGAGCCTATGAAAAAGGTGAATTAACAGATAATACTGTAGATACAGAAAACCCTTCTGATGGAGATGAAAAATGACAAAGAAAAATAAAACAATCTGTGTTTTCTGTTCTTCATCAAATGATGTATCTGATTTCATAAAAGCTGAAGGCGCTGATTTTGCAAAACTTGTTGCAAAAAAGGGTTATAATTTGCTTTATGGTGGAACAGCTCAAGGTTTAATGAAAATAGTTGCGGATTCTTATAAAGCGGCTGGTGGATATTTAATCGGAGTTATTCCAACATATATGACCGATAGTGAAAGTTTGAAAAAACGTTTTAATTCTAATACTGCTTCTCTTGAAAATATGGCAGACCAAGGTAAACTTTATCTTGGGTTAGATGAAGTAATAAAGGTAGACGATTTAGGTCCTCGCAAGCAAATTATGTTGGAAAAATCAGATGTAATAGTTTGTTTGCCCGGTGGAATAGGTACTTATGATGAGTTTTTTACTGTACTTACTTTAAAACAGGTTGGCAGTCATAAAAAGCCAATATTTTTACTCAATAGTGATAATTATTTTAATGCTCTAATTGCTTTGATTAATCATGGGGTTCAGGGAAAAACTATAAAACCTGGTAATTTTGATTTATTCGAAGTTTTTGACACCCCTGAAGAATTAGTAGCAAAACTTTAAAAGTCATTAAATAGAGTTCAAAAAAACAAGCTTAGGTTTTATTAGCCCAAGCTTGTTTTTTTTATATATTATAAGTGATATATATTAGCGACAATAACTATAATAAAAACCAACAACAATAAAAACTACTATACTTATAATAAACCTTGCTTGCTTATCTTTATCTTTGCTATCTTACCTGCTTTTGTTTCGATTTCTATCATAGGATTAAGACCATCAGGATTTTTTTCTGAATCATTAACCCAGGTTATAGTATTGTCATCAGTAATTTTGCAACCATCATCTAGTTTTAAACCTGCTTTAATTATGTTTTCATTAAATTTATTAAGAACATCAATACTGTTACCTACTTTTAAACCAGCAAAAGCATAATTGTCTTTTGTTATTTCAGCAGATATTAAAGAAACATCTAAATTTTCATATATTTGTGTTTTGATTGTAAGTCCTAATTCGTTCCATTTTTTTGTTTCTGTATAATTTAGATTTTCATCAGCTTTAGTTTCTTCTTTTAAAGATGGTTCTGGCAATGTATCTGCCAAAAAGCTAAAATATTCCATTGAATGTAACAAACTGAATCTGAAGCTAAATCTTTTAAAACTAGGACTAATATACTTGGCGTAAACCCAGCCATCAGCATACTGTCCATTGTTCTTTTTGGTGAGAATTTTAACCCACTTATATTCTTCACCTGTATCACGAGTTTCTGTATATAAGAATTCAGGGTGGTCAGTTCCTATTTTTGTAACTACTTCACCTGTTTTGGGTTCTTTTCTTACATTAAGATTAATTGATGTAACCTTGCCATAAGTATACCAACCTTCTGGAAGTTCACCGTCATAATAAGCTCTTTCGCCGTATTCCTGTTCACATTCACCAGGAGCATCGTTTACTATTTGAACTTCAGCCACAACGCCGTCTTCTAGCATCATTTTCAAGGTATAATAAGAACCGCCATCTATGTAAAAGCAATAAAGCAAATAAGGAACATCGTCTACTACAGTAGTCTGGTAAGAACCAAATATTGCTTCAACATTATCGGGGCTCATTCCTATAAGGTCATAACCTGTAGCACCTTTTATTACTTCTTTATTTCTACTTTTAATATAGGTCATATGGACATAACCGTTATAAATACCCATTTCTAGAACGCTATCACTGGTTGCTAGGGTTTCTACTATATTATCTGGATTTTCTCCATCAGAGTTATAGCGATTGATGTTTTTATGCCATATATTTTTGGGAGCATTTTTATGCATTTTTTCTACGTATTTATTAGCATCAGAAAAAACTTTAAAAGCATATAGATTAGAACCTTGTTCTGGCTGAGCTACACAGTAACCGTCACGATGAATTTCATAACGTTTATTGCCGTCATTGTCAAAAGATTTTAGAGTAAAAGTCTCTTTCGAACCAAAACTTTCAAAAGTCAAAGTGTTTGGTGCTTCTGCAAAAGCATTGGATGCGAAATTTAAACAACCTGCAATCATAAGGGAACAAGCTAATATATTATATTTTTTCATTTAGTAAACTCCTCTTAATATGTATTATATGCTACCACAAAATCAGCTATCTAACAATTTATACTTGGTATCAAGGTTTTTGTTAAAAAACAAATATTGAAATAATCATTAAGTAATTATAGAAAGTTGCCGAATAAAAGAGCTGAAAAAGTGTAAAAGCTTGATATTAAGACTCTTGAAAGGAACAGCAGTTCCATGAAAAAACGGCATAATTCAATAATAGCTACCGCCATGATGCTAATAGCATTGACGCCAGCTGTATTTGGTCAGTATGATGACGGATATATGGCTGCTCCGCCAATGGGAGAAGACTTCTATTTAGAAGATTCAACTAGCACAGACAGCAGTTGGTCTGGTGATTCAGTTGTAACTGGTTATCAGACATATACAATCAAAAAAGGTGATACATTAGGTTCTATTTCGAAGAAATTCTTTGGAACAACAACCAAATGGAAATTGATTGCGGAAACTAATAATATAAGTAATCCAGCAGCAATTAAAATAGGTCAGCTTTTGGAAATTCCAGCAACGAAACTTGAAAGAGGTCAAGGAACTATAAAACGTCAGCAGGCTCAGAATAACTATAAAAGCTCTGCTTATGTTAATAGTTATAATGATGATTATTCCGTGCCACAAATGGGATATCCAACTTATCAAGCCCCGGTATATCAGCCAATAAGTGCTTATGGAGATGGAACAATTGGTTCTAGCTATGATGCTATGCCAACAGCACCTTCTCCAAATAATTCTGCTAATAATATTCAGCTACCTCCTGTAACAACAAATGATGAGGCTGTTGTTTATTCTGATGCTGGTTTGCCACAGATTATACTTCCTGGTAGTGATAACAGCAGATTTCGTTTAAAAAGCGAAGAACGTCATGATATTTGTTTCAACGGTCTAACTGGTCTTGTTAATACTTTTTCGGCATTTACATTAGGTGAAAACAAGTTTTCTACTGCTATTGGTTTTATGTGGAATTCCATAGAAAAACGTGATGGAACTAGATTGGTTGCTGGTGAAGAAGGCGATTTCTATAGATTCCCATTTATTCTTACATATTCAGGTGAAAACTTTGAAGTTGCTTTTGTATTGCCAGTTGAATCTTACGACGTTTATGCTCCAGTAACTTATAACTTCAGAGATGGCTCAGATTCTGGTATTGGTGACTGTGAACTAAGATGTAAATTCAGTTCTCAAACTGATGATATGGCAACTTGTATAGGTATTGGTGCATTTTTCCCAACTAGTGATATTGATATAGGTAATGCAGAAACAGATAATGCTTGGGAAATTTTTGGTGGTATTTCAACCAAACGAAAAGAAGGTGGAAATCTTCACTTAAATGGTGGTTATAGAGGTTCTAGTAAAGATAACACAGAACACGAAGGTGTTTTTGTTAATGTAGGTTTTGATTATAGAGCTAATGAATCATTTACTTTCATGGGTGAAATCAATCATTTTGATGGAACAAATGTTGGCAAAAGCACCGATCTTACACTTGGTATGAGATATTTTGTAAAAGATGGAATGTCACTTACTTTTGCAGCTCCTATATCTCTTAGTAACGATATGTTCTTTGGTTATGATTACAGACTTCAAGGAATGTTACAGTATCATTACTAATATTTGATAAAGAAAAAACCGCTTGGCTATTATAGTCAGGCGGTTTTTTACTTTTAGTATTTAAATATAACTTTTTATTTTATCAATAATTAATGGTAAGTTAGCCGGTTCATTTTCTAATCCTTTTATAAAATCTGGTTTTTGGTCTGGTGAATCTGTTTCAAAAATGATTTTATCTTGAGGAATAGACTTCAGAAGTTCAGAAAGTTTATTTGGATTTTTCAATGCACTAGCAGATAAAGAGATTGTTCCACCAATTTTTACAAATTCTTTTGCCATTTCGACAGAACCATTCCAAGAATGCAAAATAAAAGAGGGTAAAGGTTTCGAGTCTTTTAGTATTTGATAAGCTTTTTGCCAATGACCTACTAAATGAATTATTAATGGCAAATTATAATCTATTGAAATATTGATTTGCTTTTTGAAAAGTTCTATTTGCTTTATTAAATTAGAAAAACGTTTATCTAAACCACATTCGCCTATTGCAGCTATTTTTATAGATGAGTTTTTTAAATTATCAAATTCTTTTTCGAAGATATTGTCTAATACTGCATATTTGGGGTAAATACCCCAGCAAATTTTGATTTCTTTGTGTTTTTGTAGTTCTTCGAGTTTTTGGGGAAAACCTGTTATTCCAGGGACAATAAATTCGGTAACCCCTTTATCTTTAGCTCGGTTAATGATGTTATCAATACTATCATTAATAAGATCTAGATGAGTATGATTATCTATCATTCTTATTCAGATGTGGTAAAGGTATAGTCTTGTGTGTAATATTTTGCTGATTCTAAGTTGTGACGGCTGGCAACAACTCTGAAATGATATGTTGTATTTGCCATTAGATTATTTAATTGAACTCTGTGTTTAGTAGTTAAATCTGTTGAAGCAAATGTGGAAACTCCATAAAGTTCATTTGTGCCATATTCTAAGTTGCCATCTGATTCAATGTCTGTTTCCCATTCTATTATTGCTGAATTAGCATTTACTACTGGAATATTAACTAGTATAACTTGTGGTTGTGGCACCAAATCAGCATCTACTATAGAAATTGTAACATTATTTGCGACAACAAATGTTTTGTTGGTTAAGACTAATTTATTAGAAGTAGCAGCTCGGTAACTTAACGTATAAACACCTGTTGGGAGGCTTGTTGAAAAACGACCATAAGAGTCTACTGGAATTATATATTCCCCAGATTCACTTGTTGCAATAATATTAGAATTGGCGGCATCAAGTAATGATCCTGTAATAAAACCGGATTCAGAAGTTAGATTGTTATCTGAAGAGCTTGAACAGCCAATTATAACAAATAAATTTGAGAACAATATAGTTAAAACAATTAATAATCTAAATTTTCTAGATTGTAAGGTTGTTTTAAATGCTTCGTGATGAAGAACTTTCGATATATACTTCATTCCTAATTCCTCACTCCAAATTCTTGATTACCTTTGAACATTATATTCCCCTGCCGGATTCAAAGTTACAGTAGTAGCAGTTAAATTAGCATAACCATTTTTTGAGAATTGAATGTTGTATTTACCAGGTTCAATACTATAAATAATATATTCACCCATAGAATCTGTTGTAGCCGTATAATTTGTTCCAGCTATTGTGACTTTTACTCCTTCAATAGGACTTCCAGTACGTTCGTCTGTAACTCTACCTCTTAAAACAGCTTTTCTTAAATCTATGGTTGTTTTCATTCTGTTGAAGAACATTCCAGATACTTTTGATTTGAGTTTCCAAACGCCTTCTTCTGCTTTAAGAGTGTAAATATCGCTTCCCTTGTCGTCATAACGATATTTCCAATTGGCGGTTAAAGCTGTTAGTCTGTAATTAACATGAACTAGAGTTTCACCTTTTCTAAATTCAAATCTGAAAGGATGAATCATTAATCTGATGTCTCTGTAATTACGCATTATGGTTTGAGTAACGAGAGAAAAGTCTGTCCAGGTATTACCCTGAAAATCTCGGAAATCCTTAGCAACATATTTTCTAAACCATATCTGATCTCGTTTTCTTACAGCTTCACTTAATTCTTTGCAAAAATCTCTAGCTTTTAGTTCTGCCAATCTTTTATTAAAAATAGAAAAACCGGCATTATAGATTCTAACCCTTCTATTTATTGAATCTATTTGATTAATTGTTACAAAAAATTCAGGAATTGATGGAACTCTAAAGTTTACTTCGTGGTAACCATCTCTGCTTTCTCTGACTGCATAAACCAAATCTTTCCCTATGCTTAATTCAAATCTTTGATCTGGTGGTGGTGGAGGAGTTATTTTAAACTGAAACAATATGCTATTGGGAATACGCTTATTGTCTGTTTCTATCATAAATAGATTTTTTTCATTTTGCATATTGCTTATGAATTCTCCATTAACTTTTACGGAGTCTATTCTATAAGTAATATCTAAAGATTTTTTAACATGTTGTTCATTAAATCTTTTTATCCAGTTTTCAAACCTTTTATAGTTTTCATATTCTGTGTAAATATCAAATTGATAGAGAGGTTTAGCGGCGCCACTAGGTTCCATTTCTAAAACATAACCTTCAGGAATAGTGACTTCGTTTCCTTCTAAAGTAGATTTAAATAGAGTTTGCCCTTTTGCGGCTCTAATTAATTGTTGATTGTCATTTGTAATAATGGAACTATCACCAAGTGTGACAAGGCTTTTCCCAAAACGACTTTCTGTGCTTATTTGAGCTGAGTTATTGGCAGAAATCATGACTTCAGCTTTAAAAAGTTGCAAAGTTAAAGAATAGTTTTTTGCTTCAGGTGTAATTAAAACTTTAATTCCTGAATTGGGCTTAATCATAATCATATTATCTGCATCCCAAGAAAGAACGGTATATGCATTTTCTAAGGTTCTTAAACTGTCACCGTGCATTATGCTTTGTCCGTGCTTTACTCTTTGCCAATTCCGTTCGCCAGAAGGACAATAATAAACTGGTCCATCGCACATAGATACTATTAAATGACCAGGAACGTGATAATCTTCATCGTGATAGTCGGGTAAAGCTGTTTTAGCCAGAGCAAAGACTTCACTACAACAAAGTAGTGGTAATAAAAGAATAAATAAAACTTTTAATATATTTCTTTTCATTAGAATGTTTTTAGCAAGCGAAGCTTTGCTGTATAGTCATCGTAATCGTTGTCAGAATTTTCGAAGTCTGTTCGACTACCGGAGAGATCTATAATCAATCTTGTATTTAGATTATATTCTCTAGTTAAAGAAAGATTTAATTTGTCATGGGTTGAAAGTATTCCTGCAGAATTTACATTTTCACGTAAATAATCAACTCCAAGAGAAAGGTTTTCGTTGATTTTTGTACTTCCGCCTAAACCGCTCCAAGTAGTTTTTTCTGTGTTGTTAGCTCTTTTATAATCAATATTTTCTATTGTGTAAGAGCCGTAAACATTATGCTGGTCATCACTTTCCCAAGTTAATTTTAAATCCATGCGGTTAATGTCTCGGTCGTTTATAAAATCTACATTGTCTCTATCTACTGTTTTGCTTAAACCAAGGTAATAAAGCATATCACCTGCTTTTTGATTTAGCTCCATCCATAAGAAATCTATATTTCTATTCATGAAAACTTTATCTTTAGTAAACTCATGTATTGGCTGGTAATAAAAATCAATTCTTAAATTTTTGTAATATTCACTAGGTTTGGCTGTAAGCTGAAATTCGTTCTGAGTTCTTTTAACTGTAGAACGCAAATAATTGGCTATATTATCTCTTGATTCTTTATAGCCAATTCTAGTGCTTATATATTTATTTAATTCATAATAGAACCTTGTATAATAGCTTCTGTCATCTCTAGGTGACTCTCCTAGAGGAGTTGCAAACTCTGTATCAGCATATTCTATACCCGCCTCAGTTCTAAAGTTTTCTCTTTCGTAACCACCTTTGAATATATAAGCGGTTCCTTCTTGTCCACCAATATTATCTCTTTTGTCGAAGTCCGTATCACTTCGTGCCACTTCAGCATTAAGGAAAATATTTTCTGTGGGTTTCATCTTAACGTCCATTGATATAACCCTATTGGATAATGTTGGCTGTTCTAAATTTGATGCAGCATTATCTCGTTCGTCTTCTGTGCCTACAAAATTTAAACCTAGTTTTACAGAATCATCTTTATGATGTTCAACTCTGAAGCCACCAACATATCTTGGATTATCCAAATCTTCTTTTTCTGTTGCATAATAACCACCAAAAGCAGAAATACCAGTTTCGTCAAATTTATGACTTCCATAAATACCTAAAAGGTTTTGACTCATTGATAATTCTGACATTTCAGGAAAAGCATGACCTAAAACCAATCTAGAGCGGTCATTTGCCACGTCTAGAGTAAACTGGTTAAGCATAAAATGGTGATTATAATTGCTTTTATCATTTGTAAAAGTTCCATCTACAAGCAGGGAAAGAGTATCGTTCTTTTTTCCTGATGAAAATAGTTCGTATCTATAGTTTTCTTCATAAAATTCGCCTTCTTTAAATGGCGCAATATCTTTATTCCCACTGATTCCTGTAGTATAAAAAGATGTGTCGGTGTAAAGATTTGAACTAAAAAATCTGTCTTCTTCCCATTCATTTAAATCGTAATGCATTTGTTCGCGATTGTCTACAACAGGAATACTTATTGATGGAGCTGGGGGAGTGTTCTCAGAAGCTGGTATAAAAGGCATTCTATGCGGATTTTCTTCGTATTCAAATCTTGGGTCGTTTGCTGTTGGCATAGAATTTGTAACAGTCGAAGAAATTTTTCCTTCTGAGACAGAATCAAGAGCTACAGCAGGAGCTAATGCAGGAATGGCTGGAACTGGAGCTATTTCAGGAACTCCTAATGGGTTAAAAGATTTAGAAAAATTACTTCCAACTAGCCTTTGTCCATTAATAGGAGATTTTTGAATATTACCTGTGATAAAAGAATTAGGGTTTGTAAAACCACTACAAAAAACAATCAGAAAAAACGCCAGAATTGCTAATGAACTTCTGGCGGGCTTTTTCATACTGATATATTTTTTTGCCTTTACTTTTTTCAATCTTTTATCCAGCAATTATTAATATTTATCAGGACTTTATATAAGTCCAAGGAGAAGGAGATTTGTAAAACAATAAATTTATTTTTTACTTAAATTCTTTATATAATTAGCTGGATTCTGGGTTTTACCATTTTTACGAACTTCAAAGTGTAAATGGTTACCTGTTGCTACACCTGTAGCACCAACTTTAGCTATTAACTGACCTTCTTTTACAATTTGACCGTTCTTAACAAGAATCTGGCTACAATGTCCGTAACGAGTAGAAATACCGTTTTCATGACTAACTATAACTAATTTTCCATAACCGCCTCTATAACCAGCGTAAATAACTCTACCAGGAGCTACACAATGAATAGCTGTTCCTTTTGGAGCTGCAAGATCAAGACCAGCATGAAATTTATTCTTTTTCTTTACTGGATGGTATCTCCAACCATAAGGACTACTGAGCCAACCTTTTGTTGGTGATTTCCAAGCATATTTGTCTTTTGTTTTACTTGTAACTGTTGTTACTTTAAAGTTCTTAGATTTTTTTGCAGGAACTTTTATGCTTTGACCAGCTTTTAATACTGTGTTGGTCATCTGATTTTCGTTAACTATGTCGCCAACAGTGGTGTTATATCTTTTTGCAATAAGTGAAAGAGATTCACCTGCTTGAACTTTATGGGTTACAAGAACTGTTTCTTCTGAAGAAGCTTTGGCAACTTTTTCAGTATTTTCTTTCTTTATAACACGGAAAAGTTTCTGGTTTGGTTGAATAGTTAGGCTTTGACCGACTTTAAGTTTATCGCCTTCAATATTATTATCAGCCTGAATCTGTGCAACAGTTGTATTATATTTACTAGCAATTTTAGAAAGACTGTCACCTTTAGCTACTTTATAAACAAAAGTAGAAGCTACTTCTTCTTTTGTTTCAGCAGTTTTTTCGGTAGAATCTGAATCTTCTTCTACTCCTAATGCTGGCATAGCAGGAATAGTTATTGCATTATTTTCTTTTTTTATTTCATTAGCAGCAGCAATAGAAGCTCTAGTTGATTTAGAAAGGTTTAATTCAACACTTTCTTTATCATTTTTGCTGGGATTCTGTGTTTTAGCTTTTGCAACAACGGGTGCTGGCTTGTTTAAAATATCTTCTTTTGTAAAAGTTATATTTGCTTTTTTAGCTGAAGATGCAGCAGCGGCTGTTGGTAGATTGTTATCCAATTTAACCATTTGAAGCTTTCTGCTGTCTTCAACCTTTTGTGGTTTATCAGTTTTTACTATAGGAAGACTTTTTGCAGGTTTTTCTTCTGCTTTGGCTATTTTTAAATTAGCTCTATTGTCTACCGGAATTGTAATTTTCTGTTCGGCCATTAAAACATGGCTTTTTAGTTTATTTTCGTTTATTAAGCTTTCAATGCTTACATTAAAACGATTGGCTATGCGAGAAAGAGAATCGCCTTTCTTGACAGTGTAAGTCATAGAATTGGCTTTTGTTGGAACTTTTATTTTTTGACCAGCTTTAATAACAGAGTTATCAAGCTTGTTAACTTGCTTAATAGTTTCTGTTCTAGCACCAAATAATTCAGCTATATTAGCAAGAGAATCACCTGGTTGAACAGAATATTCAACAAAATTTGTGTAACTGTCTTTATTATTGGCAGCTGCAACAAAATCTGCTGATACACTTTTTGAAACTTTTATTTCTGATGGAGCAGTTTTTTCGGGTAGAATAGAGTTAGAAAGAGTATTTTCTTTGTGGGAAGACATATTATTATCGTGGGCAGAAACGATATCGTTTACTCTTACTGGAAGAACCGCATAGTTTGCGTCAGCCATACGGAAACTTTGAATAAATGAGTTGTTCTGGAAAGAGCTTTCTATAACAAAAGCTTCTTCGCTTTCTGCAAAAACCAATCTGTCTATAGCAATAGCAGATGTTTCAAGAGCTACGATTGCTAACAAAATCAAGACTGTATAATGTCTTGCCCTTAAATTATTCCACACTTTTTTTGCTCCTTATGAAATTAGAAAAAACTAATTACACCCTGCCCATAGGGTCTTTGATACTTATCGTCATTTATTTTTTAAAACTTTAGCAAATACTTTTTCTTTTACGTAAAGAAAGGTTAATTAAATTAATAAATTATTAAAATTTTTCTTGACTTGTGTACACAAAGTTGTATAATCAACTTCACCCTCAGATGAGAGGGGAAGTTATTTGAAAAGTAAATCTAAGTAATTATTTAAATTATATAATTACAATTTTTATTCCAAACTAAATAAAAAATATCTAAAAATATTTTAAAAAATAGTTGACATAAAAATAAAGATTTGCTAAGATAATAACCTCGCTAAGGCGAGAGGCACCGAAAAGGTGCAAG
>CAMJNS010000071.1 GCA_946407375.1 uncultured bacterium | reverse complement strand
AAGAATGGGTATGACTGTTGAAAAATTTGAAAAAGAAGCTAGAAACCTTGCTTTATACTGATTTTTAAGGAAAAAGAATCGGAGGTAATAGCTATGTGTCTTTTCAAATTTGACAAAGAAAAATATGAAAATACTATAAGACTAGAAGGCGAGAGGAAAGGCGAGAAGAAAGGAAAGAAGGAAGGAAAGATAGAAGCCTTGATTGGCTTGGTAAAAGATAAGATTATTTCTTTGCAGGAAGCTGCTTCAAGAATGGGTATGACTGTTGAAAAATTTGAAAAAGAAGCTAGAAACCTTGCTTTACTATGATTTTTTTATAGCTACTTTAGTAAACAGATTTAGATTATATTTTTTGTATCGTCCTTGTCGGACGAGTTGGTATATACATCTATACCTAGGGCGTTTTCAACGCCCTAGGTTAATAATGTAATGTCCTATCGGACATATAAAGTGAGCGATAGCTCACTACTTCAATGCATCTAAAGTCGCTTGATTTTGCTATATTATATTAAATGGATTCTTACTATACCGAAACTTTTGGGAATCTTCTTCAAGATATTTTAAAATAAAAAAAGGACATAAAAAAAGAGCCTCATAAAGAGGCTCTTTTTTGTTTGATAAAAACTATAAATTATTATTGATTCTTTATATTATTCCACTTGGTATCTAAATCAGTATTTGCATCATTTATTACATTAGCTTCAGCATATTGTGGTTCATTGGTACCAGTAGTTGCATTATAAAAAGCAACAACTTTATTACCATCATAATAAGCACCAAAAGCATATTGCTTTCCACTAATATTAGTGAATGTACGAGCAGCTATAGGAGCATAATCATTAATAGTTTTGGCTCCGCCTGCTGGAGCTTCACCAGGAAGAGTTACAGCTAAATTACCAGCTGTAGTTGGAAGAACGCCTTTACTTGCAGCAATAGCTGTGAGCATATTAGCGCCAGACATAGTGTTCTGATAAGCTGACATCATAGAAGCTTTTTTAGCTTCTTCCATAGCTTCTTTAGCACCGCCGAAGAATGTTGGAGCAGCTGCTGCAGCAACGATAGCGAGAACTGCAACAACGAGTAAGAGTTCCATTAAAGTAAAACCTTTTCTATTCATTTTTTAATATCCTTTTAAGTAGTATAAAATTTGTAAAACATTGTTCCCAAATTCACGAGGTGATTTATATCACTTTTGTATAGATAATGCAAGCTTTTTTTTGTTTATTTTTGATTGTTTGGTCTAAGATTTCTAAAATTTGGTTATGATTGGTTTTGGGTTTTATTTGTGTGATTGTTTAAACAATATTTACTCTAGTTAGGTCACCCTTTCGGTACTACGTGCCACTTCCCCTCAAGGGGAAGCTTTAGAACCCATCACCCATCACTTACCACTTACCACATACAGCTTTGCTTTGGGGGAAGGTCTAAAAGATGCTCCCCAAATCAAATATTGGGGCTGCCGCCAAGGATGGCGGCGTGCAAGCGAGCCACAGGATGTGAGCGAGTCGCTGAGCTGGTGCCGTAGGCGACTGAGGGGGCTGCTGGCGTTAGCCAGCGGTCGCAATGACGGTTATGGCTCTAGACAATGATTTTTGCAAAAGTGTAAATTTTATTGTGGTTTTTATTGAAAAAGTGCAAATTTTCATCTATAATTTATTGAAAAAGTGTACTTTTGTGATTTGCATCAGCTATTCAAAGGCATTCAAAACGAATTATAAAACAAAGCATTATTTAACAACCTCAGCAGAAATAGGGTTTCTCGAAATGATTAAACGACTAGCAGAAAAGAAAATAACAGATTGGATAACAAAATCAAAAAATGCTCTACTAGTTAGTGGGGCACGACAAGTTGGCAAAACTTTCAGTATACGAAGATGTTTAAGGCAACAGAATTGCGATTATTTAGAAATCAATCTGATTGAAAAACCTGAATTAGTAGAGGTTATAAATAAGTCATCAAGCATAAAAGACCTGGTATTAAACTTGTCAGCAGCTACAGATTACAGCTTTGTAAAAGGTAAAACAATAATCTTTATAGACGAAATCCAAGAAGCAAAAGATGTTGTTACAAAAATTAAATTTTGGGTTGACGAAGGGAGCTACCGTTTTATTCTAAGTGGCTCATTGCTAGGTGTCGAATTAAATTCTTTAAGATCTGCTCCTGTTGGTTATTTGGAAGAAATAAAAATGTTTCCACTGAATTTTGAAGAATTTATTAAAGCCTCTGGTCTAACAAATGAAATATTCGATTATTTAAAAAATTGTTTTATTAATAAAACTACTGTAAGCGACCTAATTCACAATAAACTTTTACAGCATTTTCAACGTTATCTTGTTATTGGCGGTATGCCAGCCGCAGTAAAAGAGTATATTGAAACTGGTGATATGAACAGAGTTTTTGATATTCATCAAAATATTATAGAACTATACAAAAAAGACTTCACAAAATATGAAAAACAAGAAAAAAAGCTTATGCTTATTTCCATATACAAACAAATTCCCTCTCAATTACTGAAACAAAATAAACGTTTCTGTTATGCAGATATAAAAAAAGGTCTTCGTTTTGAAAGAATAGAAAATTCATTTTTATGGTTGGAATCTGCTGGCGTTGCTATCTCGGTTTACAATGCTACTCAGCCCAAATTATCTTTAAACCAGAATGCCAAAAGTAGTTTGCTAAAACTATATCTGTCTGATGTTGGCTTGTTAAGTCATTTATATGGCAAATCAACTCAAATGAATCTTTTACTAGGAAACGACAAAATAAATATGGGTGGAATTTATGAAAATGCTGTTGCACAAGAGTTGAACACAAACGGATTACGTGCATATTTTTTCAATAATCATAAAATAGGCGAGCTAGATTTTGTAATAGAGTTCCAAGGAAAAATCCTTCCAATAGAAGTAAAAAGTGGGAAGGGATACTATGTACATTCAGCAATTTCTAACGCTTTGGCGGAAAAAGATTATAATATAAAAGATGGATTTGTTTTTTCTAATTCCAACTTAAAAATTAATGAAAAACTAACTTATTATCCTGTTTATATGTGTACATTCATAAAAGATGATATTGAATTGCCTGTTTTACCTTTATTGTGATTTAGTAGTTATTGTTGTTGGTAATTGTTGTTTTAGTTGCGAAGACCCCTTTACGACTCGCTTGCCCTCCTGGCACTCGCATGCACTCCCAACCTCCTGTTGGTCGTCGTCTTGCTTTCAGCGACACTTCCCCCAACAGCTTTTGCTTTGGGGGCAGGTCTAAGAGAAGCTCCCCCAATCTTTGATTTGGGGAGCTGGTGCCGTAGGCAACTGAGGGGGCTGCTGGCGTTAGCCAGCGGTCGCAATGACATATTGATACAAACTATTGATATTTTATAAAAAATGTAGACTATAAACTTATGAGTCTTTATAATGTACAAAAATTTTAAGACAGAACATTTTAGGAGCTGTAAATGAAACTAAGCAAATCTGTTTTTATTTGTCTAGCTATCGCATTTGTTTGTACTTTTTGTAGTGCAGTAAATGCAGATGGCTTTGATTTCTCTGCTCTCGAAAACAAGATTTTTGAAGCAACACTAGATAATGGTTTAAAATTAATCATTGTACCAAATCATGATGCACCAGTCGTTTCCATGACTACCTGGGCAAATGTTGGCGGTTCAGATGACCCCAAAGGCTACTCTGGCTTAGCTCATATGTTTGAACATATGGCATTTAAGGGTACAACAACAATAGGTGTAAAAGACTATGCAAAAGAAGTTGTTTGCATTGCAAAAGAAGATGTTTTAGATAGACAAATTCGTGAAGAACGCTCTAAAGGTCTGCTTGCAGACCAGAAAAAATTAGAAAAACTAGAAAAAGATTTACAAAAAGCTATTGATGAGTCTTATGCTCTTGTTATTCCAAATCAATTTACAAATATACTGCAAAGAGAAGGAGCAGTAGGCTTAAACGCATTTACTTCATCAGACCAGACTGCTTATATTATGAGTATGCCTTCAAATAAGCTTGAACTCTGGATAGCTATGGAATCAGAACGTTTCTTACACCCAGTATTAAGAGAAATGTACAAAGAAAGAATGGTTATTCAGGAAGAACGCAGAATGAGAACCGAAAATACTCCTTCTGGCAGATTATATGAAGAATTATTATCTGCTGCTTACAAAGCCCATCCCTATGGAACTCCAATAGTTGGTCACATGTCTGATATAATCAACTATAACAGAGCTGAAGCAAAGAAATTTTATGAAAAGTATTATTCTCCTAGCAATTTAACTATAGCTTTGGTTGGCGATGTAGACCCCAAAGAAGGTTTAGCTATGGTAAAGAAATACTGGGATCGTATTCCCAGACGTGAAAAACCAACCAGATTAACTACCGTAGAACCTGAACAGAAAGCTGAACGCAGAATTTCTATAGCAGAAAAAACTCAACCAAGTATGTTGATGGCTTGGCATGTTCCTGAAGGAATTCATCCAGATATGCGAGCAATTGAAGCTATGATGAGTATTCTCGGTCAAGGAAGAACTGCAAGACTATATAAAAGGATGGTTTTAAAAGAACAGATTGCAGTTACTGCAGGTGCTTTTACTGGTTATCCTGGCGAAAAATATCCAACCTTGGCAATAGTTTATTCATATCCTGTTCAAGGTAAAACTAATGCAGAATGTGAAAAGATAATAGATGAAGAAATTGAAAAGCTTCAAAATACTTTGGTATCTAAAGAAGAATTAGATAAAGTAAAATCAAGAGCTAGTATTGGTTTTATTAGAGATTTAAGAGACAATTTGGGATTTGCAATGAAACTTGCTAGATATCAACAGCTTTACGGTAATTGGAGAGAAGTTTTCAAAGAAGTTGATAGAATCAATGCTGTAACTCCAGAAGATATTCAGAGAGTTGCAAAAAAATATTTCAAGAAAACCAATAGAACAGTTGCAACTATAGAAACTGAAAAAGATACCGCTAATATGGAGGCTTCAAAATGAGAAATTATTTAAATAAATTATTTGTCGGTTCTTTAATTGCTCTTTCACTCTTTAACACTGCCTCTGTTAAAGCAGCCGAACCTGTAGAATTTGATTATAATTCTATTAAATTTCCACCTCTTCACGATATAGCGGTTCCTGATGTAAATAAAGTTACTTTTAATAATGGAATGCGTCTGTATTTGCTTGAAGACCATTCTTTGCCATTAATAGATGTTTTTGTAAGAATCAACATCGGTTCTTATCTTGAACCGAAGAATCAGATTGGACTTGGAGATATTGTAGGAGACTTATTAAGAGAAGGCGGAACTGAAAAATGGTCTCCTGATGAATTAGATGAATTGTTAGAAGGATTAGGTGCTTCAGTAGAAACTTCTGGCGATGTAACTTATCACAGTTTAAGCCTAAATATGCTTAGTAGCCAGAAAGATTTAGCTGTAGAACTAATAGACCAGATTCTTCGTCACCCACGTTTTGATGAAGGTCGTTTTGAACAGTCTATGATTAGCTATAAATCTAATATATCTAGAAGAAACGATAATCCATCTTCAGTCGCAAGCAGAGAGTTCAGAAAAATGATTTATGGAAAAGACTCTGTATTTGCAGCTCAAACAGAATATTCTGACCTTAATAATATAAAAAGAGAAGATTTGATTAATTTCCATAAAAGATATTACAAACCAGAATTTGTAATGATGTCTGTTTGTGGTGATTTTAAGATGGAAGAAATGGTTTCTTTGCTTAAGAAACATTTTGAAAAATGGGAAAAAGGCAACGAAACTCTCCCACCAATTCCAGAAGTTAAATATGATTTTGACCAGCGCGTAGGCTATATTGAATTTAAAGATGCTAAGCAGGCAAATATACTCTTAGGACATATTGGCGGTTTATCTTATGATAAAGATGTTCCTCAAAGAATTGTTATGAATAATATTCTTGGTGCTGGCGGCTTCAGCAGCAGATATTTCAACATAATACGTTCTAAGGCTGGTCTTTGCTATTCTGTATATGGCGTTTATGATTCAAATTATACTTATCCTGGAATGTTTATAAAT
This sequence comes from uncultured bacterium, assembly GCA_946407375.1. Classification (GTDB taxonomy): domain Bacteria; phylum Muiribacteriota; class Ozemobacteria; order Ozemobacterales; family Ozemobacteraceae; genus RUG334. The sequence continues at coordinate 10,311 of CAMJNS010000071.1, read as the reverse complement.
ATGACTGGAACTAATTGCAGTTCTGCAATTAAAGCAACAAAAATGATTAAAGATGTTATTAAAAAGTTCCAGACTGAATGCGTAAGTGAAGAAGAATTAAATAGCGGTAAACAACCATATTTGAACAAATTTGTATTCAATTTTGATAGCAAAGAAAAAATAGTTAACAGAATGTTGACTTATGATTTGTTCGGACTGCCTTATGATTTCTTGCAGAAACAGAAAGAAGCTGTAGAAAAAACTACTGCTGAAGATGTTAAAGCTATGGCAAATAAGTATTTGAAACCAGATAAAATGAGAATCATTATTTGTGGTGACAAAGAATTATTTGATGAACCGCTTGAAAACTTGGACAATGGCAAGGTTGAACAGATAGACATCACTATTCCTGAAGATGGAGAAAAGAAATAAGAGGTAAGAGAGCAGAGAGAAGAGAGAAGAGAATTGTTTTGTTTGAAAAATATCGATTATTTTTTTATAATCGAAAATTTGTAAAAATAACAATCCTCTTATCTCTAGCCTCTTTTCTCTTATCTCTAAAAAACATTCTTAGCTTAAAAAAGTTTAATCAAGCTGAAAACACTATTAAGGATTATAATTATGGATTTAAAGAAGAAAATTCTACTGGCGGTGATTTTTATGGCAATGTTACCGTTAAGCCTATTTGGGCAAAGCTATGAAGAGATGTGGAAAAAGTTTTATGATGCAGAAAATCAGGGGTTACCTCAAACTGCAATAAAAGAACTTGAACCAATTTACGAAAAAGCTATTAAGGAAAAGGATCATGCCCAGGCAATTAAAGCGGTTTGTAAAAAAATCACTTTAGAGGGGAAAATACAAGGAAACCATCCTGAAGAACGAATAGTTCGTTTTGAAAAAGTTATAGAAACATCAGATCAGCAGATACAACCTATGCTTAAGGTTGTGTTGGCAAAATGGTATTTCCATTATTACAACAGAAATAGATACAAATTTATAAGACGTTCAACAACCTCTGCTGATGCCGATTTAAAAGATTTCAAAACATGGGATTTACCAAAACTTTTTGGTCATATTGGCAAATTGTATGATTCAGTATTGGATAACGAAGAAGAACTTTCAAAAATTCCAATAAGCAAATTTGATGGATTTTTGACTGAAGGCAACCAGCCTACAGAATTAAGAAGCAATCTTTTTGAGTTCTTTGTTCATGAAGCATTGAAGTTCTATGGAAATGAAGACCAAAGCACAATTAAGCCTCAGATAGATTTTGAAATTGATGCAGATTCAAAAGTTTTTGATGATGTTGACGAATTTATTAAATGGAAACCAGAAACTCTAGATTCTGATTCTTGCAATTTTAAGGCTCTGAAGCTTTATCAGCGTTTGCTTTCTTTAAACAAAGCTACAGACAATGTAAATGCTCTTATTTATAACGATATAGAAAGAATCTGTTGGGCTAAAAAAGTTGCATTGGGTCCTGACAAAAAAGACAGATACCTTTCTGCATTAAAGAAGCTAACCCATGATTATCCTGATAAAGAATACACTGCTACCGCAATGTATCTTGTTGCAAGGCAGTATTATGATGATGGTGATAACGTTAAAGCTGTAGATTATGCCGAAAAAGCATATGCAAAATGGCCAAAAAGTTATGGTGGAAAGCTAGCTTTTAACCTTATCGAAGATATTAAATATCCTAGTATTTCTTATAATACTGAAAAAATATTAACTTCTGATACCAGTAAAATAAAGATTAGTTACAAAAATTTAAATCATGCATATTTTCGATTAATAAAGAGAACAGAAAATGATGTTTTTTCAGAAGGAAGAGGAAGCCCTGATTCCTGTGATAGGTATGAAGGAGAACGTCTCTTATCCAAATCTCCAGATTATAAATTTGATTGCGAATTAGACCCAGGAACTGAATATAAGCAACAGACTAAGCTAGTTGATTTCCCAAAAGTTGAAAAAGGTTTCTATTGGCTAATTTGTTCTGCCAACAAGGACTTTTCAAAAGATAACAATGCTATTAATATTGGGGCTATTCAGATTAGTGATTTATCTGTAGTTACAAGAAATACTAATAGATATAATATTAGTCAGGCTTTTGTTATAGGTTCCGTTGATGGTAAGCCAATAGATGGGGCAAGTGTAAAACTTTATGATTACAATTATAGTGATAGAGCTTATGAGCTGATAAATTCAGGAACAAGCAATAAAAATGGTCTTGTTGAATTTAATTCCATAAGATGCTCACCTATGGTTTATTGTACTTATAAAGACGACAAGGTATATTCTAGAGCAGATTGGTATAGTAATGGCTACTATGAAGATAGAGTAGAGACAAGAGTTTATTTCTTCACAGATAGAGCTATTTATAGACCTGGTCAGACTGTTTATTTCAAAGCTATCGCAATTAATTACAACAAGAATAATAATGAATATTCTGTTATTAAGAATAAAAAGCTAGAAATAAGGTTCCAAGACCCAAATAATCAGAATGTAAATAAGTTATCGCTAACAACTAATGAATTTGGTTCAGTAACAGGTACATTTTTGGCTCCAACTGATAGATTGACTGGTTCTTATTTTTTAAGATGCGATAATATTTGGAGCACAACAAGAATCAGAATCGAAGAATATAAAAGACCTAAGTTTAGAGTCAGCATAGATACTCCTACAGATGGCTATCAATTAGGTCAGACTGTAAAAGTAAAAGGCCATGCTCTTGCTTATACTGGTGCAGCTATTGATAATGCAGAAGTAAAATTTAAAGTTAAGAGGGAAGTTCGATACCCATATTGGTGCTGGTGGAGACGACCAATTGGAGCTGCTCAAGAAATTACTCACGGTACAATAAAAAGCGATACTAATGGTGATTTTGAAATTAGCTTTGTAGCAAAACCAGATCGTGCTATAGATAAAGATACTGACCCAATTTTTACTTATACTGTAAGTGCAGATGTAACCGATAATACAGGCGAAACAAGAAGTGCTTCTCAAAGAGTCAGCATAGGTTATACTGCAATGGAATTAACCATTGGCGGTCCTCAACAATTTGATGCCGACAATGATTTCTCTTTTTCTATTGGTAGTTTTAACCATAATGGTAATGGGCTTAAATCTGAAGGTAAAGTTAGAATTTATGCGTTAGAACAGCCAAGAATACCGGAACGTTTCACTTATGGCTTTTTAGATCTTAACGAAAATAAAAAGGCTATAAGAAATATGAAAGAAGCTAAGATTGTTTTTGAAGAAAGATTCTCTACTGATGAAAAAGGGGGTTATAGCAAAAATATCAAGCTTCCAGAAGGTATTTACAGAATTAAAGCAGAAAGTGAAGATAGATATGGCAAAGAAGTAAAGGCTGAATATGATACTATAGCTATTTCCTATAGCTCTAGTAAAAATACAGTAAAATTGCCATTTTTATTTGAGTTTATCACTAAAAATCATAAACCTGGCGATACCTTTAAAGCCTTTTGGGCTACTGGTTACGACAATGGTCCGGCTTATGTAGAAATTTGCCACAGAAATAAAGTTTTAAAATCTTTTTGGACTGATCCTTCAAAGAATAAAGAGTTTATTTCTTTCCCTGTTTCAGAAGAAATGCGTGGCGGTTTTTATGTTAGAGTATTCCAGGTAAAAGAAAATTATTTATATAACTCTAAAAAATATGTTGATGTAAACTGGTCAACCAAAAATCTTAATCTGAAACTTGTTCATTTCACTTCTAAAATGGAACCTGGTTCAAAAGAAAGTTGGAAAGTTGAAGTTTCAGGTGAAGATGCAGAAATGAAGAGCATAGAAATGCTTGCTTCTATGTATGATGCAAGTCTTGATGCCTATGCAACTCTTTATTGGCCTGGCATAAATGTTTTTTACTCAGATAGCAACTCAACTAATAATTATTTCTCTAACACTTATCATAGCATTAACAGATTTAGTAGTGAATTTAGACGGGAATATGTTTCTAATACCAGCATAAGATTTCCTGAATTCCCAAATGATATAATCACAGATTATTATGGCTATGCTTACCTTAATGTAAGCAAAAGCGTGGGTATGATGGAATCTAGAGTCATGGGTGTTGCTCCTGCAGTTAAGTCTGCTCCAAGGATGATGAGTAAACCTGTTCAAAGTGTTGATTCTGAATCTGTTAGAAACTTTGATACAGCTATGGCGGCTGAGCCCGCTGTAGAAAGTAACTCAAAGTCTGATTCTGGTTCGTCTTATAAATCTGAAGTAAAAGAGGTATCATCAGAAGAAAAAGAAGAAATTGATCTTTCAAAGGTTAAAGCAAGATCTAACCTTAATGAAACTGCTTTCTTCCTGCCGCAACTTAGGGTAAATAAAGACGGCATAGTTAGTATAGATTTTGAAATGCCTGAAGCTTTGACTACTTGGAAATTTAAGGGCTTTGCTCATGGCACTAAGCTTCAATCAGGTTCAATAACTCAGGAAGTTATTACTCAGAAAGAACTTATGATTCAGCCAAATGCTCCAAGATTCTTGAGAGAAGGCGATAAGATTGCTTTTACTGTTAAGGTAACTAATCTAAGTGATAAAGACCAGACTGGTTCAGTGGCTCTTGAATTATATGATGCTATTACTGATGAAAGTAGAAATGCTGAATTTAAGAATAACGAAAATAAGAAGAGCTTTATTGTTCCTGCTAAACAGTCTAGAGGTTTCAGCTGGGTATTAGATGTTCCTTATAAACCTGGATTTGTTAAATACAAAGCTGTTGGTGCAACTAATACTCAATCAGATGGGGAAGAAGGATTGTTGCCTATTCTTTCTTCAAGAATACTTGTTACCGAATCTGTTCCTCTTCCTGTAAGAGGTCCTGAAACTAAGAATTTCAAGTTTGAAAAACTGATTAAGTCTGGTGATTCCAAGACTCTTGAACACAAGGGTCTTACTGTGGAAATGACTTCCAACCCTGCTTGGTATGCTATACAAGCTCTTCCATATCTTATAGAATTCCCACATGAATGTTCAGAACAGACATTCAACAGAATCTATGCTAATAAGCTTGCTCAGAAAATAGCTAATTCTGATCCAAAGATTAGAAGAGTTTTCGATATTTGGGCAAAAGATGAACTTTACAACAAGGGTACAGCTTTGATGTCCAACTTGGAAAAGAACCAGCATCTTAAATCTGTTACTTTGATGGAAACTCCTTGGGTTCTTGATGCAAAGAGCGAAAATGAACAAAAGCATCATATAGGTGTTTTATTTGAAGATGCCAGACTGAATAGGGAAATTGAACAAGCTACTAAAAAGCTTAATAATATGCAGCTAGGCAATGGTTCATTCCCCTGGTTCCCAGGCTGTCCTGGTAATCCTTTCATAACTCTCTATATTATGACAGGATATGGTCGTTTAAGACATCTTGGAGTTGATATTGACCTGCTTACTGTATTGAAATCTGTAGATTTCATGGATAATGAAATAGTCGAATATTATGAAAAAATAATATTAAATGACAAAGAATACAGAGAACACAATCATATGAATTCTACAATAGCTTTCTATTTGTATGGTCGTTCTTTCTTCTTAAAAGAAAGACCAATTCCAAGTCATAGTAGAGTTGCTGTAGAATACTTCAAAGAACAGGCTAAGAAATTCTGGTTACAGGTTCCTTATAGAATGAGTCAAGCTCATATAGCTCTTGCTTTACAACGTTTTGGCGATAAGGAAACTCCTAAAGCTATCGTCAGAAGCATAAAGGAAAGAAGTGTAACAGATGATGAAATGGGCCGTTTCTGGCGTGAAAACGAAATAGGCTATTCTTGGAATAGAGCCGACATTGAAACTCAGGCTATGATGATTGAAATGTTCTCTGAAATCACAAATGATGAAGAAGCTGTAGAAGACTGCAAGGTTTGGTTGTTGAAACAGAAACAAACCACCTGTTGGAGAACAACTAAATCAACCGCAGATGCAATTTATGCTTTGATTCTTAGAGGTTGTGATTTGTTAGCTTCTGACAAGATTGTCAAGGTTTATCTAGATAATAAAGAAGTTAAACCAGAAAAGATTGAAGCTGGAACTGGCTATTATGAAAAAATTTATTCTGGTGCAGAAGTTAAACCTCAGATGGGAAATATTCAGGTTAAGAAGGAAGACAAAGGCATAGCTTGGGGTGCTGTACATTGGCAATATATCGAAGATATGTCAAAAGTAACTCCTTTTGAAAACAACTTGAAGCTTAAAAAGTCTCTCTATGTTAAGACAAATACAGAAAAAGGTCCTGTAATTACACCAGTTAAAGATGGTAAAGTCAGAGTTGGTGATTTGATAGTTGTTCGTATAGAATTACGTACAGACCGCAATTTGGAATTTGTACATATGAAAGACCAGCGCGGTAGCGGTATGGAACCTGTAAATGTAATTTCTCGATACAAATATCAAGATGGTTTGGGTTACTACGAAGCTACTAAAGATGCTGCTTCTCACTTCTATATAGATTACTTGCCAAAGGGTACATACGTATTCGAATATGAACTTCGTGTACAGCTTGCTGGTAAATATCAGACAGGTATTGCTGAAATCATGTGCATGTATGCACCAGAGTTTAATTCTCACTCTGAGTCCTTTATGCTTGATGTAGAAGCACAGTAAATGCTACAACAAAAAAGCTTGGGGAAACCCAAGCTTTTTTGTTGGGAAGTGATGGGTGATGGGTGCTAAAGTTCCCCTTGGGAAGGCTGTCTAAAAACTAAGAATTTGTCAAAAAAATCAATGTATGGGGTAATGTCCTTACCCCCTTTTGTAAAGGGGGATTAAGGGGGATTTTTTAATAATTAGAATAATCTAATTTTAAAGCAAAAAACTAGTTTTTAGACAGCCTCGGAAGGGGGGAAAGAAGACCCCCTCAGTCGCCTAGGGCGCCAGCTCCCCCAACAATGCTTAAGCAATTTGGGGGAGCATCTTTAAGACCTTCCCCCAGTTTGGTTGGGGGAAGTGTCGCAGAAAGCGACGAAAGGGGTCTTTAAACAAAACTACTTAGCAAAATTAAAATAAAGTGGCTTATAATAATAAGAATAATAAGAATATTTATTTTCCTTGAAGGTAAGAGTATGTTCCCCCTCTGTATCAATAACATATGGAGAATTATCTTTGCGTTTAGTAGGTAACTTTGTATTGCACCATTCTTCTAATTTTTCAATTGTTTCTGGAAGTTTATTATTATAGCAATAATATGAGTTAATCAACAAAGCAATAGCTGCAAATTCCATATAACCGAGATATTCTTCAACATTTTCTCTTTCCTTATGTAGGTCTTGACCTTTATAACTAACGGAAAAAGCATTTTGAATTAATAAATTTTCTCGATTAAATAAGAAATCAGGCAAAGGGTTATACGAACTATCGTAACCAATACGATCATAAGTATAATCTTTTATCTCATAATTATATACTCCATATTCTTTATCTGCTTCATAAAATGGTTTTGATTCAAGATCAAGGGCTTTATTTATGAGAAGATCGAACAATTTTTTATACAGACTTGAATCATAAACATTTTTACTAAACATGTTTTTTTCATTCAAACGAGCAAAGACCTGGTTAACAAAATATTTATAGTAATCTATATATCTAGTAAGATTACAATCTAGTTTGACTATAGCTAAAATATCTAATGCTACTTTTTTGCTTAATTCCTTACTTTCATAACGAGGGCGGCTTGCCCAGGAAATAATAGCTATAGAAGCATTTTTATTAGAATTTGAAGTTACTATTTTTTTATAGGAAAAATCACTGCAATCTCCATAAAACAATTCTTCCTCTCTAATCAAATAAAAAGCTCCAAGTGGAAGCAATAGTGAAGTATTATAATCGCCTCTTTTGGCTAATTCAAAGCTCAATGCACACCAATAATCTACTGTACGACCAATCAAACGATTAGTAGGACGCTTAGGAGTATTCATAGTTTCTTCTGGAGAGGGATAATCATTCCTTTTTTCTTCTTTCATTTTTTTTATTATGCTAGGGGCAAATTTGTTTTTATAATCACTTAAATCTTTAGGAATAAATTCTGTTAACTTTTGGGAATACTCCTCCAGTTTTTTCGAATCATACAATGTATCTTCTTTTAATTCTGGTATAATAATTGTTTTTGAGGAAGAAGAATAATATGATGATTTATTTAAATCAAAATCATCTGCAAATACATAATCTTTAGCAAAATCTGGAAAATTATTATTATCAGAAGTATCTCTATTTTCTCTTCTTAATCTTTCTATAATATCGTCACATTCCTTTAAACAAGCCTCGGTATGTGAAGTCTTAATTAAAATAAAAGATAAAGGGATTAAAATAATTATTATAAAAATAGTAATAAAAGTATTTTTATTATTTTCCATAAGTTTCTAATTGTTTCCTTGGAGGTTCTATTAAGCATATCGCTTATATATTGTAAGAATATTTAATATTTTATTAAATATTCAAAATTAAATCAATAACAACCACAACAACTAACAACAATATAAACGCCAAGCTTCGCATGGCTCTCTCATCTCTAAATTAGGTTATGATTGGTTTCACCCCAAACCAAATCACCTAGATAAAGAGCATCATAATTTATTTAATAAGTAAGATTCAAGTTTCTTAAAATCAAAACATCTTTTTCTTAAAAGACTATTACACTTATCTGAAATCATTAGTTCATATAACTTGTTTGCTTTTTTTTATATACCTTCTTTATTATTATTACACCAATCTAATTGGTCATTGAGTAAAGCTTTATATTTTTTTGTATAAGAATCATCTTGAGGAAAAATTCTTATGTCTATTTCTTTCAAAACATCTTCATAAACAGGAATCATATTATTAAAATTCAAAACCCCAATGAGTTTATTTGATTTATCAAATATTTTTGAAAAATCTATGTCATTTCTCATGCTTAGATGTTTGGGTTTTGGTGAACTTAAAGGAATACAATATTTAAGATTATTACAGATAACAACAATTCCTACAAATGGTCGAGTCTGCTTGTTTATTTGAGGTGATACAGACATTATGTTATTATCTATTTTAGATAAATTACGAATATATTTTATGTCTATATTATATAAATGTAATCTAGAAGCTTTCATAAATCATTATAAAAAAAAGGTCATGTTTAAAACATGACCCTTTTAACAATTCCCACTTACAGTAGGGTACACTGCTTTTACTACTTCCACTCACAGTAGGAACCACTGCTTTTACAACTTCCACTTACGGTAGGAACCACCGCTTTTTGCCCTAGTAATACTAGAACTTAGATAAATCTCTTTATCTATATTAAATTAAATACAAAAAACGAGATTTTGTCAAGTTTTTCAATTTGTTTAGTTTGGCTAAAGCCAATCCTCTTGCCTCTTTGTCGTCTACCCATTGTCATAAACGTATCTCTCATCTCTAAAAATTGAGTATAAACCTTCTTCATGTTACAATATACCCGAACAACCACACAGGATACTTGGGAGCAGAATCATGAACAAAATATTCAAAGTAATCTATAATAATGCAAAACATTGTTACGTAGTCGCAAGCGAATTTGCAAAAAGTTACAGCAGGGGCGGTAGCCTGACTAGAACTGCAAAACGAGCTGGAAAAGTAGTCGCCGCCGCAGCTCTTGGGGCCAGTCTCGTTTTTTTACCAATATCTGCAAGGGCTGCAAACTCAGGAGGAACTACCGAAGGGCACCCTACACAATATATTGGCAATAACGGTTCTAGCAACAACACAGTAAATTTTGATGACAATACTGCTCCTTATAATGAAGTTATTTCTGTCTATGGCGGAAAGACTGATTCTAATGATGCCAATGACAACAACGTTACAATCAGTGGGGATGTAATACTCCAATCTGTCTATGGGGGATATGTCAACGGTTCTGGCGATGCAAGTTACAACACAGTTACCATCAACGGCGGTGATTTCTCAAACGCTGACATTTACGGTGGATATATCAATGGTGGCACTGGAGACATGGTCAGCGGCAATAAGCTTGTAATCAACAACGACATAAGCGTAAAGAATATTCATAACTTTGATAATGTGTTTGGCAAAAGCATTTCAGCGTCAGGCGATGTGTCTGCCAACGATATCAACGTCTCTGGACTGGAAGCTACAAATATCACCGCCACAGGCAAAGTGGAAGTTGAAAATATCTATTCTCCTGACGGCGATGTTAAAGCTGGTAGTATCGCAGCCAATAGCATATATGTCGAAAATATCACCGCCACTGGCGATGTTAGGGCTTGGTTCATTACCGCGAATACGTTAACTGCCACAAATCAAACGCTTACCCTTACTGAAAAAGGCAGCGAA
>CAMJNS010000070.1 GCA_946407375.1 uncultured bacterium | reverse complement strand
AAAACAACAAAAACCAACTACAATAACTACAAAATAAATAGACTACATATTAAGAATTACAATTTTATTATGAACAAAGATTATATATGTTTTTGAAACTAGATTTGTAGTAACATACGAACCACTAGAAAAAATATAAGGGTGTGAAAAAAATGGATTTAGATTTTAAACGTTATCAGCATATAGAATATTTAAAATCGGAAGAAACAGATGGCATCTTTAACGGAACTGTGTATATAGAACCCAAGATAGATGGTGCCAATACCTGTATATGGTCTGACTGGGATAATAATATACATATAGGAAGTAGAAACAGGGAGCTGTATAAGGATGAATGTCGTGAAACTGGGCAGCACCATGTTTATAATGGTATCAGCGAAGATGAGGCTGCTGTAAGATTCGCAAGAGCTCATAAAAATTATGTTGTCTATGGAGAATTTTTACAGCCTCATCACATAAGATACTATGAAAAAGAGGCCTATTATAAGTTCTATATATTCGATGTATGGGACAGGGAACAGCAGAGATACCTTGAGCCTGAAATCTGGATGGATGAAGCAAAAAACACTGGTTGTCATATAGTTCCTATACTTACAAAATTGGAGAGTTGCTCTGAACTTCCTGAATATCATACTGATGAAAAATGGAATTATCTTGTCGATATAAATAGATTCCTAATACCTGATAGCTGTGATAAAAAGGCTGAAGGTCTTGTTTTTAAGAACTATAGCTTTATAAACAAATTTGGCAGAAATCAGGTATTTGGAAAAATAGTTACAGATGCCTTTAAAAGAGGACCAAAAATATCCAAGATTCCAACTGAACAGAAAGATGACGATACTATGCAGAAACTTGTATTAAAGTATTATCCTCCAGAAATATCAACAAAGGTGTTTTCTGATATTTCTATAAAGAATGGAAAATGGGATAAAAAGCTGATACCTGAACTGATAGGGAGGTGCTTTCATGATTTTGTCACAGACTGTATATGGACTATTATCACAAAGGAAAAATGTCCTGTTATAGATTTTAGAAAGCTAAGACATTATGTTTCAATCATTATTAAGAATCATGTTCCAAGTGCTTTTATATGAAAGCTGACAGTCGACAAGTTTGCTGAATTTCTAGGAAAAATAAAGAAATATAGTTGCGTTATTTTCTAAATAAAATACTTTGTACCGCATCCTGAACCTGTAACTTTTATATAACCTTTATCAACAATCTTTCGTTTACTACAATCAATATTGTTATTCTAAAATCAAACGCAAAATCAAACGTAAAATTTTGCGTTTGATTTTGCGTTTACCCTGCCATGCAATATGACTAACTATTTATGATTTTCTTGATTTTGTATCTTCTTCAATTTTGCACTTCCAGTTACTTGCCATAGCCTTTTTCCCCATTTTGGCAAAACCTGCTGTAATACAGCCTAAAGCATCCCAGGCAGTTGTCGTTCCTACAGCATCAGCCACATATGTTACTGCTTTATCAGCATCTATACCATAAGTATTAGCGGTTTCAACAGCATCCATATTTGCGCCTAAGAAAAGGAATTCCCAGTCTTGTTCTTTTTTTTGAGTCGATATTAATTTCTTTATTTGAGAGGAACTGAATTCTCTGCTTGAATTTTCTTCACCGTCTGTAATAATTACAAATAAGGTTTTATTAGGTCTTTCTTCTTTTTTTAGGTATTGTTGTGCATATTTAATTCTGTTGATTGTGTTACCTACAGCATCGCAAAGGGCTGTGCAACCGCTTGGGCAGTAATCTTTATTAGTCATTTTTTCTACTTCAGAAATATTAACTCTGTCATACAAAGTTTCAAAAGTTGTATCAAACAAAATTGTTGTAACAAGAACATTTTCGCCAGTTTCACGCTGTTTGGAAATATTAGAGTTAAAACCGCCAATAGTGTCATTTTCTAAGCCAGACATAGAACCACTTTTGTCGATAATGAAAACCATTTCTGTTGTATTTGCCATAAACTTAAAGCTCCTTTGAAAAATATTTTGTTTACTACAAATACAATTCTAATGATTATTTTTTTCTAAAGGTCATTTCAGAAATTACCTTTCTTTTAATTAGCTTTCTTTGCAAGAGTATTTATTGTAATTGGTTTTTGTTGTTTTTATTGTAATGCAAAGTTACAAAACTATAATTATTAGAAATATTCGATAGCTTATAAACATTTGACTAAACAATAAAAACAATAACTACCAAAAACAATAACTACGCCAAGTTTTGCTTGGAAAATTATCTCTTTCCTCTTTTCCCTTTTCCCTTCCCTTAGTGACACTTCGAACCAAGCACTGGCTGCCCATAGGTAAAAAGAATTTCATTAACTCTGAAAATATCGTTTATATGATTTGAAATACAGTATTCAACAATAATATCTGTTTTATTATTTTTGGAAAAAGCAAAACCAGCTTTACTTAGTAAATCTTTTGATTCTTCCAAATCAAGTTTTAATGCAATAGCAAAAGACAAAGCTGTGGCTTTGGTTGGCTGATAAGTTTCACAATCGTTTTCCCCAGCACAACTACGAATTTTTGAGAAAATCTGTTTATTTAAGTTAGCAGCTTTATAGCAAGAGACTTCATCAATACCAGTTTCTTGTATTTTGCGCATAACCATAGAAGAAAAGCTTTCTTCGGAATTATTTAAAACATCATCTAGACTAGTTTTATTACAAGATTCACAGGATTCAAATACTTTTCCATTTTTTAAAGCTGACTTTAATAAAGCGGTATGGGCACCAACACCTGCCGTGCCAATGGAACAAGCATTTATGGCCCAATCAAGAATGTTTGTTTTATCGGTTATTAGATTTTTATCTAGATAGCTTTTTATACCTTTCTCTATATCAAAAAAGTCAGACGTATCTTTTCCAAAAAGAACAATATAAACGTCTATATCATCTTCTAACTTAGAAAGAAATGTATTAATAATGCTTTGAGCAACTTTCATTGCTAAATGTTTTGGATAACCATATACTCCTGCTGAAATCATCGGGAAAGCAATGCTTTGACATTTATTTTCCACAGCGAGTTTTAGAGATTCGTTGTAACAAGATTTTAATAAATCTTCTTCTCCATAGTTTCCACCATGCCAAATAGGTCCAACAGTATGAATTACATACTTTGCGGGAAGTTTATAGCCTTTAGTTATTTTTGCTTTGCCAGTTGGGCAACCGTTGAGAGTTCTGCATTCTTCCAATAATTCTGGTCCTGCAGCACGATGAATACAGCCGTCTACTCCACCACCGCCGAGAAGACTTTCGTTAGCAGCATTAACTATTGCATCAACTTTCAGCTTAGTAATATCATCGTTTATTATAAATAAAGGCATTTCTTTCGCTCGCTTTCATATTTATTTATAAAAATAATAATTGAAAAATCTATTAATTACAAGAACCTTACAAAGCAAGCCAAAACCAGTCTGCCGACGTGAGACCTTCTATTCTCCGCACAAGGCTCGTTCCCTCAATGCCTTTATTCGAAGGCAGAAATTATTAGAGACCGCGGAGGAGAATAAGGTCGAACAAGATGCTGACTGTTCCTCGAACTAGAGGTTTACTCTGGTTGGTCACCCTCTCTTTACTTATATAAGTCATTAATATCAATATATACAATCTGTTTTTCTTTAGAGTTTTCCTTTATCCAACGAGAAAATCCATTAGCAGAAAAGAGCAGATATTGAACTGTTTTGTAATTTTCATGAAGTAGTTCTTTTCTCTCTTCTAATGCTTCGAATATGCTTTTATCTACTTGCTCATTTCGAAACTTGCATTCACCTATTACTGCTTTTTTCTTTCTTTTATCAAGACCAACAACATCTATATCTGTTTCTTCACGCTTTGCGGGATTTGTTCCCCACCATGTTCCAACTCTTGTCACCATACAGGCAAATTCGCCCATGATACCAGCAAAAAGAGTGTATTGGCGACAAATCTTCTCAAATACATTTCCCATATAATCGTTCAATAGAGGTTTAACATTATGCTCATAAAACAAACGGCCTTTACCGATCTCAATAGCTCCAATAGCCTCAGGAATAAAACGATACCAGAAACGAAGCATTTCATCAGCCAGAATATATTTTGTTTTTTTCTTATTTCCTTCCTCTGTAATGGCTTGAAGTTTCATAGTTATTCCTGTTTCACATAAGTTCTTAATCGCGTGAACAATGTTTTGAGTTGGTATTCCAACTTTATCTGCAATTTCATTAATCTGACCAGCGCCTCCAGATACAGCCTCAATAATTCGGCTGTAGAGGTCTACTTCTCGGAATTCCTGTGTGAGCAAATTATCTGCTTCCTCATATAAATAACCCGTTTTGTTGAAATATAGGGAAACAATATTATCATCCAAGCTTTTGTTCTCATCAAGAAGAGAAACATATTTTGCAATTCCGCCAGTAATCCCATAAGCAATAGCTTTTTCTCTTGCCGACCAAGAGGAAACAAATAATCCAGTTTGGCGATAATCAAAAGCGTCTAATCTAATCTGCATTGTTCGTCTGCCGAAAACAGGACTCTTTTCACCAAGAATCTCTTCTTCCATAAAGCTAACAGAAGAACCACATAGAATCAAAAATAAATTTCCAAATTGCCATTTTTCATCAATCCACTTTTGGAGCATTGAAACTAAGCTTTCTTCTCGTCTGGCGAAATAAGGAAGTTCGTCTATTATCAAAATCAGCCTTTGCTTACGACTTTTTTTATTAAGAAAGTCAAAAATACTTTCGAGAGATTTAAAAGTAGTTCCAGTCATTTTAGGCTCAAGTTGTTCAATTACAGATTGTCCTAGCAACTCAGTGTTGCGTTCTGAAGTTGTTTTTATGGCAGTATAATAAACACAGCGTTTCCCTAAGCTAAATTTTCGAAGTAATGTTGTTTTCCCTATACGCCGTCTTCCATACACAACAGCCATCTGGAAACCATTTTTTTGCCAAGCATTTTCTAATGATTCTAGCTCTTCTTCTCTGCCTATAAACCTTTCCATTAGAATACTCCATTTTATAAAAACATAGTTTGTTAAACTTAACTTTTATAAAAATTATAATAACAGAAACGTTGTTTGTCAATGATTCCAATCATTCTAGCAAGGTAAGCAGATAAGACAGATAAATATTAACGTTAGGTTTTGAGAAAAGATAAAAAGCGAATCATTTGACTTTAATCAAAGTTTTTACTCTATTTAATTGGAGATATTTATTGAATTGTTTTTGCTTTGGAAAGCCTGTTTAATAATATTAAAGAGGTAATTATATGACAGCCTTACGACAAGAAGCTATAAATTTTATAAATCAAATTCCAGAAGATAAACTTGCTGTGTTAATGCGTGTATTGCGTAAATTTGACGACTTTGCGAATAGCGAAATTAATGAATTTGAAATTGATGAAGCTATAAGTGAGGCAGAAGCTGAATTAGCAAAAGGAGAACCATTATTAGACGCTAGAGAAACTATAGCAAGTCTTCGGAGAAAGTATTTTGGTTAAATACTCGGTTAAATTAACTAATAAAGCTTTTTCTGATATTGAAAGCATATATAAGTATATTTCTGAAACACTGTATGCAAACTCTTCTGCAATTAATATTGTCAATCAAATAGAAGAGAAAAAGTGCTGGTTACTGGGAATTTTATGGTAACGATATAATCTATGCTCCAACAGTTATTTCTGCAATCTTCTATTGCTCTGCAAATATTTCTTCAAGGAAAATTTTGTTAATACTTTGGTATCTTTAAGTTGTCTTTACATCATATTTGTTTTTGCTTATAATTAAGAAAAACATTTTGAAGGAGTTTTAAAGTGTCTACTACACTAATTAATTTCAGATTAGATACCAAGCTTAAGAAAAAATTAGAAGCTCTTTGCGAAGAACTTGGAATGAATATGACTACTGCTTTCACTATATTTGCTAAAAAGATGGTTAGAGAGCATGGAATACCTTTTTGGGTAAATGCTAAAAGTTATGAAATAGAAGAACCAAACGAAACTACAATCAAAGCTTTTGAAGAAGGTGAAAGATTGCTGTCAGACCCAAATAGTAAAACCTATAATTCTTCAGAAGAACTATTTGAAGAATTGGACAAAGAATGAAATACAAATTAAAACAAACCAGCCAGTTTAAGAAAGATTATAAATTGGCTAAGAAACAAGGCCAAAACTTAAGCTTTTTCTATAACGCAGCTATGGTGTTTAAAATCAGGACTATTGCTTGAATTATTCTTAAAAAGTTTTTGTGAAAGTTCAAAAGATTCGAAAGTTGATACCCATTCAGAAGATTTTGTAGAAGTTTTAAATTCGTCAAGAATTTCCTTGTTTGGAATAAATGCTTCGCTGGTTTCATCATCAAAACCAAGATAGCCTAAATGAACCAGCAGAGAAAGCACATCGTCTTTTCCAGTAAAAGTTACCATGTCATTTTGATAAGTAGAAATTTGTTATACCTTCTTTTATTAGAAAACGATTTATTTATAATTCTATATTAAAAATAATTATTTACAATCAATAATTAGAAACATTATGTAATTTATCTTTTAAACAAAAAAGGCTCACAAATGTGAGCCTTTTTTGTTTGCTTATGACTTAATTAGAGTGCGCCAACCATTAGTTCAGCGACTTTCTTGTTGAAACTTGCTGGGTCAGGAATCTGACCGCCTTCAGCTAAGAGAGCCTGAGCATAAAGAAGTTCAGCATAGTCTGCAAGTTTTGGGCTATTCTTATCTGTTGTGAACAATTCAAACA
Source organism: uncultured bacterium (assembly GCA_946407375.1). Lineage (GTDB taxonomy): Bacteria > Muiribacteriota > Ozemobacteria > Ozemobacterales > Ozemobacteraceae > RUG334. The sequence continues at coordinate 9,667 of CAMJNS010000070.1, read as the reverse complement.
TTTTGCTCATCAATGGGTGAGTTGGATTGAGTTCAAGAGTTCTCTTGGAAGCTGGAACTTCTTTGCCAGAAGCCTTAAGAAGAGCTTCAAGATGAGGAGTGAGCTGACCCTGATCACAAACGATACAAGCTGCTGAAGTGCTCATTCTGTTAGAAAGTTTAACTGTCTTAATGTATTTTTCCAACTTGTTCTGAATAAGGTCGAGAAGTGATTTCCATTCTTCTTCTTTCTTCTTCAAAGTTTCGGTTGTTTTCTTTCTTTCTTCTTCAGTGCCGAGTTCTAATGAAGTATTGGCTGCTGATTTGAGCTTCTTGTCTTTGTATTCAGTAGCATACTGAACCCAAACTTCATCAACTGGGTCGGTGAGCAATAAGACTTCATAGCCTTTTTCCTTGAAAGCTTCAAGATGTGGGCTGTTTTCAAGAACGTCTCTTGATTCACCAGTCAAATAATAGATTGCATCCTGTTCTGGTTTCATGCGTTCAACATATTCAGAAAGAGTGTAGTAATCAGAAGGAGAAATTGTGCTCTGGAAGAGTGAGCAATCAAAGATTCTGTCTTTATTTTCAGTTTCTTTGAACAAACCTTCTTTTATAACCTGACCGAATTGCTTCCAAAATTCAATGTATTTATCTCTGTCGTCTTTATAAAGTTTTTTCAAACCATCAAGAGTCTTTTTAACGATTGTTTTGCGAATGGTTTGAATCTGTCTGTCGTGCTGCAATATTTCACGGCTGATGTTAAGAGAAAGGTCTTCAGAGTCTACAACACCCTTTACGAAACGTAAGTAATCAGGAATTAAATCTTCACAGTCATTCATAATGAATACGCGTTTTACATAAAGATTGATTCCTCTCTTTGAATCAGGCATAAACAAGTCGAAACCTGGTTTTGAAGGAATGAAAAGCAAAGAAGTAAATTCGCTTGAAACACCTTCTGCTTTGAAAGAAATCCATTTTAATGGGTCGTTCCAATCGTGGCTGATGTGTCTGTAGAAGTCTTTGTATTCTTCATCTTTAACTTCTTTTTCTGGTCTCAACCATATAGCCTTCATTGAATTGAGGGTTTCGTCTTCAACGACGGTTTCTTCTTTTGCACCTTCTTTGGGTTTGCCGTTTTCATCTCTTTCGATATGAGTGTGAGAAACCTGCATCTTTATTGGGTAAGCAACGAAATCTGAGTATTTCTTAACTATAGATTTTAAAACCCATTCTTCAGTGAAATCCTGTGCTTCTTCATCATCTTTGTCTTTTTCTTTGAGATGAAGAATAACACTAGTGCCTTGAGTACTTCTTGTTGCTTCTTCAAGAGTGTAACTGCCTTCACCAGTAGAAGTCCATTTCCAAGCCTGTTCTTCACCAGCTTTGCGGCTGATAAGTTCAACCTTATCGGCTACCATATAGCTTGAATAGAAACCAACACCAAACTGACCGATAAGTTCAGGAGCTTTTTCTTTTGCTTCATTAGCTTTTCTAAGCATTTCAGCAAATTCACCAGTTCCTGATTTGGCTATTGTACCAATGTAGTTGATAATTTCGTCGTGATTCATACCAATACCATTATCGTAAATGGTGAGGGTATGCTTTTCAGAATCTGGTGTAAGTCTGATATAAAGGTCATCAGTGAGCTTTCTCAAATTTTCATCGGTTAGTGATGCGAATCTTAATTTGTCGAGAGCGTCAGAGGCGTTAGAAATCAATTCTCTCAAGAAGATTTCCTTCTGAGAATAAACAGAATTGATCATTAGATTTAGAAGTTGTTTGGCTTCAGTTTTAAATTCATATGTTGTAGGGTTAGACATGTTTTAACTCCTTCTAATCAGAAAATTTTTACGCTGTTATTTAAGCAGTATTTTACTAAAAAAGCAAGTTTCACCCCAAAAAAATATAAAAATCTAAAATAGTACTAAAGTATGAGCAACAAAATGCCGATTTATTTTCTAAGAAATAATTAGTTAGGGAATAATAGGCTATGGCAGATAAATCTTTAGAAGAAAAGGATTACAATAAAGCGGTTGCCCTTCTTGGACGCCCCCCTAGAACTCCTTTTTTTATTAAAACAAGATGTGCCAATGGCTGTCCTCAAACTTTGGTTGCAGACCCGATATTTCTTGAAGATAACATTTGGAAGCCATTTCCTTCATTTATCTGGTTGGTTTGCCCAAGATTAAAATCTCTTGTAGCAGACTTAGAGCAACAGGGTTTCGTTAAATATTATTCCCAAAAACTAAAAACAGATGAAGTTTTTCGTAATGAATTTCTTAAAGGACAGAAAGAGATAGCAGACTACCGATTGAAAATGGCTCAAGAGAAGTATGTAAAACCTCTTCCAGAACATATTTATGAAATTCTGAAAAATACAAGTGTAGCAGGAAGCCGTGATTATTATGGTGTTAAATGCTTACACGCTCATCTAGCACATTATTTAGCTTTTGGCAATAACCCTATTGGGAAAGAAATTCTCGAAAAAATAGGGAATTGCTCAAAAGATTCTAATTGTGGTTGTGAAAAGCAGGAGGCGAAAAATGATTAGAGGCATCTACACCTCAGCCGCAGGTATGTTAGTTGAAACTATGCGGCAAGACCAAGTCGCCAACAATTTAGCAAATGTTGATACTACAGGGTATAAACAAGATGGCATGGTCTTTAAGGAACTGCCAGCAATGCGTATTCGCAGAATCAACGATGCTAAGCTTTACCCTCCACGACCGATTTACAAATACCCACGTATAGGGAAAATAGGAACTGGTGCAATTGCAGATGAAACCTATACTAGATGGGAAGCTGGGAAAATGAGCTTTACAGGCAATGAACTAGATGTAAGCCTGGACAACGAAAAAGCCTTTTTCATTGTTGATGGGAAAAATGGTATCAGATTTTCTCGAGATGGTTCTTGGACACTCGACGATGAAGGCTTTTTAATGGATTCTAACGGTGATTACATTCTTGGTGAAATTCTAGGTGATGAAGACCAGAATTCTGGAGTTCTAATCAACGATGATGGTACTGTAAATGCAAATTTTCAACGTATTCAGGTAGGTTTAGGCAAAAAAGTTACTGTTGATGAAGAAGGACGTGTTTTGCTTGATAATGTAGCTGAATACAGAGTTGTAACCGGTATCGCTGCTGATAGAAAAGCTTTCAGGAAAGAGGGTTCCAACAAGTTTGTAAGAGCTTATGGAGATGTAACAAGGGCAGAAACAAATTTTCTACCAGGTTACTTAGAAAAACCTAATTTCAGTGTTGTAGAAGAAATGGTTAGAATGATTGAAGTATCTAGAGCTTATGAAGCAAACTCAAAAGTAGTTCAATCCCATGACAATCTTCTAGATAAGTGTATTAACAGTGTCGGAACAACTAGACGCTAATAGAAATTTTTAAAGTAAGGGAGAAATAAGTCCTATGATGAGATCATTATGGTCGGCCTCGACAGGAATGAAAGGGCAGGAAACACATATAGCAGTTGTTTCTAACAATCTCGCAAATGTTTCCACTACAGGCTATAAAAAACAACGTGTTGACTTTGAAGATTTGATGTATCAGACAATTGTTGAACCTGGTGCACCAATTACTGCAGACCACAAATACCCAGTTGGTATTCAGTTAGGTCACGGTGTTAAACCCGTAGCAACTCATAGACTTTTCTCTCAGGGTGAATACCAACAAACTGACGAATCTCTTGACGTAGCTATTGAAGGCGAAGGTTTCTTCCAAGTTCAGCTTCCAAACGGTGATATAGCATACACAAGAGATGGCGCTTGGAAAATCTCTGAAGATGGAATAATTGTTACTTCAAATGGTTATACTATTTTACCAGAAGTTACAATTCCACAGGATGCACTAGGTCTTAACATTACTTCTGGTGGTATTATTGCAGCAAAAATGCCAAATCAAACAGATCTTGAAGTTATTGGACAAATTGAATTAGCAGATTTTATTAACCCATCTGGCTTAAGAGCATTAGGGAAAAACCTTTTCGTTCCTTCTGGCAGTTCAGGCGATCCAGTAGTTGGTCTTCCAGGAACAGACGAACTTGGTGAAATAGCTCAAGGCTTTATTGAAATGTCAAATGTTAAAGTTGTTGAAGAAATGGTTAATATGATTGTAGCTCAGCGTGCATACGAAGCAAATTCCAAGACCATTCAGACATCAGATACTATGTTGCAAATAGCCAATAATCTCAGGAGATAGTAAGTTAAAATGATTTCACGTTCTACCCTAATTAACAGCATTATTCTCAGCATAATTGGGATTTCTATTAATAATCCTGTAATGGCAATAATAAAAAAACATAATACCTATACTCCTGTACCATTAAAAAGTAGTGCAGTTGTTGCAGGCAGTATGGTAAATGCAGATTCTTTGATTCGAAATGCAGATGAAGAATTAACCAAAGAATTAGCTACTATCCAATTAGGAAATATTCCTAATCCATTAGGAGAAATTGTCTTAGATAAAAACACAATCAGTCAAAAGCTAGGTGATTTAGCAAAATCAGTTGAAATACCTGATAATGTTAGAATCAAACGCTTAGGAGCTTCTTTAAATGGTGATTATGTAAAAACAAGAATCCAAGAATTATGTCAAAATGATAGTGATGACAATCTAAGCTTCGACTTTTCTAGACTTTCTTCAATAATAGTATTGCCAGGAAATGTTATAAGTTGGAACGTAAAATCTAATTCAAGTAATAAATTAGGTATGAGACTCTTTGCGTTAGAAGCTGAAACAGAAGGTGGTCCTTTCAGACAGCTAATTCAAGTAAACGTTAGCAAAACAATTGAAGCAGCAGAGCTTTGCCAACTTGTTAAACCAGGTGAAGTAATTACTGAAGATATGGTTAGACCAGTTCCAGTAACTATTAAAAACGAAAAAAACAATACTGCTGTTTCTTATAAAGATGTTATTGGAAAAACTTTAGATAGATTCAAATCTGCTGGAACAATTATAAGAAACTCTGATTTGTCTAAATCTAATTCTACAAAAACTGCTCAATCTCGCAAAACAACTTCTAAAGCTGTTGGAATAAGAACTCCTCAAGCCTTAGAAATGATGTCAGCTTCTATGAAAAATGATGCAATAACAGAAAGTTTTCTTATTAAACCAGGAGAAAATGTTGAATTTAGAGTTAATAGTGGTGCTCTTTCTCTAAGTATACCTGCTAAAGCTGTTCAAGGTGGGAATACTGGTGATGAAATTGAATTGATTAACTTAAAAAATAAACGCAAAATTAGTGGCGTAATTACAGAAAAAGGTGTTGTAGAATATGCGCAAAAATAAAATATCTGTTGTTCTATTAATATGTTTAGGCTTGTCTTGCCTTCCCTCTTCTCAAGTTGCCGCCGCTTCTCTTTGGTTAAATGGGAACGATTTATATTCTTCTCAAGGAGCTGCAAGAAATTATCAACCAGGTGACATAATAACCATTAAAATTTCAGAATCTACTAGTGCTCAATCTAAAGCTACTACTAAAACAGAAAAAGAATCTAAAACTGAAGTTACTGCCCAACCTAGAATTCCTATCTTTAAAAAAGTAATGAATAAAATAGTTGGAGAACAGAAAATAAACAATGAGTTCGATGGTGAAGGCACTACTACTAGAAGTGGAAGTCTTGATGGAACAATTACAGCAACAGTTCTTGAAATATTACCAAATGGAAATCTTTTAATTGAAGGCAGTCGAAATATAGCCGTCAATAAAGAAAATCAGATTATGAGAGTCAGAGGCGTAGCTCGCCCCAAAGACATCGATGCAAAAAATACTATAGATTCAAAACTTCTTGCTGATGCTCAGATTAAATTTGATGGCAAAGGCACAGTTTCGAGAGCCAACCGTCACGGATTTATGACAAGAATATTTGATTCAGTATTTTAAAGAAAAAAAGCAAAAAAAAATACCCCAGACCGAAGTCTGGGGTATTTTTTTCGCTAGTTAGAATTGCTCTGACGGAGTAATGTTACATAGCGATTGTAGGCTTCACGATATTCAGTAAGAGCTGCTTGTGTATCACTTCTTAACATATTAGATCTTACTTCTTCATCGAGATTTTCAGAACCACCAATATTAGTTACTAAATTGATGTATTTGTTGTAAGCCTGAATGTATTCTGAATGAGCTTTAGTTAAATCATCTGAAGCACTTGCGGAAGCACTTACAGCTGGAACTTCTACATCATTTGCAGTAGGAACATTCGTAGCTTGAGCGGGGCTTACACTAGCGGACACTGGAATTTCTGCAGTTACCACATTATTGTTAGCATTGACATTTGCAACGTCTGATGAACCTGCAACACTTATAGTTGGGATGTCATTGCTGTTAGTAACAGTCTGTTTCTGGCGCTTATAATGCTTATAAATTAAATAACCAGCTACTGCTGCACCAACGACACAAAGTGCGGGAACAAACAAAGGACTACCAATGATTCCACCAACGAAACCAGCAATACCAGAGAATACGCTGCCTATAGCACCACCAATGGCACCAAGAACACCAGTTACAAAACCACCAGCTGCACATAAACCGCCCCAAATGGTTGAGCCTACGGCTGCTAAGCCAGTACCTGCTGCGGCGACTGCTGTAGTTGCACCACCAGCCAAAGCACCAATACTACCACCTGCAAAGCCTACGGCACTTGCAATGTAAGGTGCGGCCAATATTGTGCCACCAACTGCTGCAACACCTGCGAGAGCAGTTTTAACCGGATGATTTTTGACAGCGTCTTTAATCTTCGAGAACAGACCTGCATTAGCAGCTGAACCGAAGGAAGTCATGAACATTACAACAACAAGTGCTGTAGCCATGAACCTCATAAGACTGTGTTTCAACCTCATAACGGTTTCCTCCTTTGAGAGTGTGGAACAAGAAATTTAAAGAACGTAAAACTAGAACATGGGTAGGTAAAACTTTTGCGATACTCGGGTAAAAGTATCGGACTTATAAAAGAAGCCCCGCTTCGGGTAAAAGCGGAGCCTCAGTTACTAAATTAAATAACAACAAATATAAATTAAATCAATACTTGGTGTTGTTGTAATTAAATTGACTCCGATTATATTATTATCAATGATCTTATTATCTTATCTTGATTAAATTATACGTACGGAAAGCCAACACGTCAAGGGTACACTTAATAATTTTTTATTTAGCAATACCCATCTTGAGACTAAGTTTCATGCGAGTAGTAATATTTTCTTTTTTACCATCGCCAAGATCCTGCTGCATAACCATAAGCATATTAGATACAACTTCATTCTGCATCATGATGCCTTTTTTGTATGCAAACCAAATCTTACCATTAGCCTTAACATCAAGGTTGATGCTACCAGTATTGCTCTTAGAAGTGCTAACTTCTGATTTCAATCTTACACAGTCTTCACCACCGATTTTTTCGAAAGCTTCAACAGTGTAAACAGTTTCCATTGGTATAGGAAGTTGTGGATTTGGTTCCATTTTGGTAGTCCAAGTATCACCAACACCTACAGGATTAGCTGGGAACTTAATCTGCATCTGGTTATTATTCATTCCACCATTATCCATACCAGACTGAGAAAGAATAGTACCATCTTTAGCCATCTTAACAGTAATCAATTCACCAGCATTTGGGATAACTGTTGGAGTGCCATTTACAGTAATTTTACCTTCAAGAATAACTGTTTCCATATCAATATTACCAGCTTTGTCTTTACCAGTAACTTTTTGCTGGATAGTCATAGCGGTTTCAAGATTGGTAGTCTGATTCTTGCCGTAAGCTGTAACAATGGTGCTGCCTTTGATGTTCATCTTGTATTTAGTTGTAGTACCAGCATCTGGGCTGTACTGAAGAAGAACTTTGTTCTGGGCATTAGCGGTAAATGCAACAGATACGAGAAGCAATACTGCGAGAAAAACTGATAAACGTTTCATTAAGAAAGTCTCCTTTCACCTGTCCATAAGGGAACTTTAAGTTAATGTACCCTTACGGATACAAATTAAAGACTCTATGATAAAAAACTATCACATGGACTCAATCCTGTCAAGGTTATACTATATTGATTTTTTTCAACATTTCAAGTATTTTGTTAATAATAATTAAAAAAAATTAATTTTTTTTTATCTTTTACGATTAAAGAGCCTAATAAATAAATGAGTCAAGAGAACATAGATCAAAATTATTTTGAAAAAACTTACTATGAAAAAAGAGTTTGGATAGCTTCTGCTAGGTTAAGCAACTCTTTAATGATGTTTTCAAAAACCTATGTCGGTGAAGACGATGAAATGGGGCATAATGCCATAAACGATATTTTAGTCACTCTCTCAGAATCAGAAATAGTTCCCAAGTATCTTGTATTTTGGAACAACGCAGTAAAGCTCTGTGTTGAAGACAGCAAACTTTTGTCTGTTATAAATAGAATAGAAAAATATGGTGTAAGAGTTTTGGTTGCTGGTCACGCATTAGACAAGCTAAATTTAAAAAGTTCTCTACGAGTAGGAAAGTTAGCAAATCATTTCGATTTAATAGATGCTATAAATCAGGTTCAAAAAGTAATTAACTTTTAAAACAATGAGCAAACAAAAAAATATTTTATTTTTTTGTTGACACTAAAAAACGAATATGCTAACATAGCAACATCATCAAGGGCTGTTAGCTCAGTTGGAAGAGCTCCTGGTTTACACCCAGGTGGTCGGCGGTTCGAACCCGTCACAGCCCACTCAAAATTGGATCGGTAGTTCAGTCGGTTCAGAACGCCGGCCTGTCACGCCGGAGGTCGCGGGTTCGAGCCCCGTCCGATCCGATTCTTTTTTTCTCAAACGGCCAGGTAGCTCAGTCGGTAGAGCAACGGACTGAAAATCCGTGTGTCGACAGTTCGATTCTGTCCCTGGCCATTTCTTATGTTTTGGCGACATGGCCAAGTGGTAAGGCAAAGCTCTGCAAAAGCTTCATTCAACGGTTCGAATCCGTTTGTCGCCTCCCTTACATAGAAAAACCTCTAATAAAGGTTTTTTCTATTTTGGATCGGTAGTTCAGTCGGTTCAGAACGCCGGCCTGTCACGCCGGAGGTCGCGGGTTCGAGCCCCGTCCGATCCGAACGAAAAACCACCAACTACCTATAAAAAGTAGTTGGTGGTTTTTTTATGATAATTTTTCTTTGAGGTAAAATATGGAACAAATAGTTACCTATATAAATGGAATAACAGGATTTAATTTAACAGCAAAACAATTATATGAAATTCTAAGTTTAATTGCTTCAATATTGACTGCTATATCACTTACTGTAAAATCTTTGTATAAAATGAGATGGTTAAATCTTTTTGGCTGTATAGGTTTTACTATATACGGGGTCTTAATTAACGCTTGGCCACTTGCTATAGTTAATGGTTATATAGCTATAATAGACGCACTCGGCATTATTAAACTAAAAAATAGCGATAAATCAACTTTCTATTTTGGAGAAATTGGTGACATAGGTGAAAAATACTTTGAACAGTTCTACCAATTTTATGAAGACGATATTCGCAGTTACTTCCCCGATGTTAGCTATAGTGATTTAAAAACAGCAAAGACTTATGTTCTTTTCAGGGATATGATTCCTGTTGGCATTTTTTCAATTAAACAGAATGGAAATATAGCACAGGTATTGATGGATTACGTTGTTCCCAAATATAGAGATGGTCAATTTGGTTTTACTATGTA
>CAMJNS010000069.1 GCA_946407375.1 uncultured bacterium | reverse complement strand
GGTCGCCCATAGTAACACGAACAACTTCTTCTACGGTAGTAATACCTATTAAAGCTTTACGTAATGCAGATTCACGCAAAGACAACATGCCTTCTTCAATAGCCTGACGTCTAATATCGTCTGTAGAACCACCGTTAAGAATAATATCTCTTAGACGTTCGGACATCATCATAACTTCATAAATACCTACACGTCCTTTTGTTCCATTGTTGTTACAAGATTCGCAACCTTTACCTTTGTAGAACATCATATTTCTTTCGTTGATGTGAGGTAAATCAAGACGTCTAAGCAATTCTGGAGTTATACCAAACTGGCTAATCTGTTCTGTTCTTGGTTTAATTTCATACTTACAATCTTTACAAACTTTACGAACAAGACGCTGAGCTTGAACAAGAATAACTGATGTTGTAACCATGAAAGGTTCAATACCCATATTAACGATACGGCCGATAGTACCTGGAGCATCGTTTGTGTGAAGGGTCGAAAGAACCAAGTGTCCTGTCATTGATGCCTTAATAGCGATTTCTGCTGTTTCAAAGTCACGAATTTCTCCAACCATGATAACGTCAGGGTCTTGTCGCAAGAAAGAACGCAGTGCCGCAGCAAATGTAAGACCGATTTCTGGTTTACACTGAACCTGGTTAACACCATGAAGCATGTATTCAACAGGGTCTTCAGCTGTCATAACGTTTGTGTCTATTGAGTTAACTGATGTTAGAGCTGAATAGAGTGTTGTTGTTTTTCCAGACCCCGTAGGACCAGTAACAAGAATGATTCCGTATGGAGCAGCAATACCTGTTTTAAATCTTTCAAGAGTTTTTGGTTCGAAACCAAGATCTTCAAGGTTAACCTTCAATGAAGTCTGGTCCAAGATACGCATAACTATCTTTTCGCCCCAGATAACTGGAAGAACAGAAACACGAAGGTCGATCATACGGTTCAAAACTTTAATTTTAATACGACCGTCTTGAGGCAAACGTTTTTCTGCGATATTCAACGAAGACATAATCTTAATACGAGAAGTAATCGCAGCTGTAGCTTTCTTAGGCGGTGACATAGCAACATGCAAAGCACCGTCTTGACGATATCTTATGCGTAATTCTTTTTCAAATGGTTCAATATGAATATCTGATACACCGTTTTGAACAGCTTGAGAAATAACAAGGTTACAAAGACGAATGATAGGTGCGTCGTTTTCACCCAATTCGCCAAGACTGTCAAGATCTCCGCCTTCATCATCGGCATTACCAATATCCTGCAAGTCATCCATAAGTTTGTCTTGCTGGGCATTGGCACCATAAGCATCAGAAAGAGCTTTTGTAATATCTGTATTGGTGGCGACAACCGGTTTTACCATTAACCCGGTCATTAACTGAATATCATCAATCGCGATAATATTCAATGGGTCGACCATTGCAACAGTAAGTTTATTGCTGACTTTGTTGATAGGAATAAGCATATGGCGTCTTGCAATATGCTCTGGAATAAGCTTAGCAATAACAGGGTCAATCAAATAGTTAGATAGATCAATGAAAGGTATTCTAAGCTGCTTTGAAAGAATCTGAACAATATCTTGTTCTGTAACAAGATGCATTTCTACTAGAACTGCACCAAGACGTTTCCCACTTTTCTTTTGTAAAGCTAATGCCTGTTGCAATTGTTCTTCATTAATCAAACCCTCAGCAATTAGAGAGTCACCAAGACGCATTTTCTTGGAAAGAATTGAAGAAGCTGCTTGAGATTTTGCGGGCACTCCAGGCTGACCTGGTCTTGGACCTGCAGGTGCTAAAGGCATACCTGAGGGACCTGTTTTTATGGTTGCTCCAGGTTTAACAGGTGCTCCAGGCGGTAGAGGTTGATTCATATCAGCAATTCCTTCCTTATTTCTTTAAGAAATAATTCTACATTTCATTACAAAATTAGTCAAATATACTTCTTCTTATTATTTCGGCAGGTGGGGCATAATTCGTGAGAACTTTAAACGCTTCAACACCTTGTTCAAAGAGTAACTCACGACCATCTATTGTATTCCCGCAAATTTGTTTAGCCGTTTTAAGAAGCTTTGATTTCTTGTTGTAATTAAGATCAACAAAGCATTTAGAGTCATTTAAGGATTCTTTGAATCCTGGAATGTCATCTTTTTCATGCCAACCAATCGGAGTAGTATTTATGATTATATCAGATTCTTTAATACTATTGTTAAAATTTTTATAATTCCATGATAATTTTCTGAAAAAAATTTTTTTGTTATTGTGAGATTCGTTTATATCTTCTGAATCAACAACAAATTTTCTAGCTATTTGATATATTTTATTAATGCCGTATTCTTTTAACGCCCAAATTATAGATATTGAAGATGCTCCGTTTCCAAAAACAACAGCACTGGTAGCAGGTAAATTATTGTTTTTTAAAAGATTTAAAAAACCTGTCGCATCAGTATTCCAACCTTCAGCTTTTTGATTGGAAGAAAATTTAATTGTGTTTACTACATTAGTTTCTTTTGCGGCCCCGTGTAAAAAATTGCAAAAGTTTGCTGCATCAAATTTATGTGGTCTTGTTATATTTAAACCTTTAACGCCAGAAACTTTAAGACCTTCTAGACAAGCTATAATATTATCGGGCTGTACAGACAAGGCTAAATAAACAGCGTTAATATTTAATTCTGAAAAAGATTTATTCCAAAAAATAGGACTCAAAGAATGTTCAACAGGATAGCCAATCAAGGCATACAGTGATGTTCCGGCGTTAATATCAACCATGTTGTATCAAATTAGAAAATTTTCTTAAAAGTTTCTATTGTAATTGGTAGTTATTGTTGTTGTTTGAACATACATTAGGTTTCTTCTTAAATTTTTAAGCTTTCTACCTTCTTGATTACAAAAAACAACAAAAACCCGACTATAATAAAAACACCAAGCTTAAGCTTGGCTAAAATTAATTTGTTTCGTAGCTTCTAACAGCTTCTTCTTCACTGTCAAACATTTCGAAAACTTTTGTGAGTCTTGTCATTTCAAAAAGTTCTTGAATAGAAGGTGAAACATTAATAAGTTTTATATTTCCCTGAAATTTTTTAGCTTTTTTTAAAGCAGCAGCTACAGCGCCTACACCTATTGAATTTAAATAGCTTACTTCTTGAAAATCCATTATATATTTCTTCGTAGAACTATTTATAATGCCATCAATTTTAGTTTTAAAATCATTAACAGTTTCAGCCCCAATATCACCGCGCAATGATATTACACAGACTCCATTGGCTAATGTTTTAGCAGTTAAATTAATATCCATATCCGGAACCTCGATTCTGTACACAAAAAACACATTTTATAAAAAAATACCTCATCTTTTTCTTCTTTGCAAGAAAAAGATGAGGATTCTTGTAATGGGGTTAAATTATATTTTTAAATTAGAAAGTTTTCGAAGCTGATATTCTGTGCGCATCACCTAAAGTTTCATCTGCATAGGAGTAATCAAAGCGCCAAGTATCCAATTTAAAACTAGCACCAAGAGTTAAATCACTATCGTGAGAACCAACTCTCAATGTTACATTGTCATGAATTTGATATTCAGCTCCACAGAAGAATTTAACATCCATATCGTCAACTTTGTTAAGGTCGGCTGCTAATAAAAGTTTGTTGTTGCATTGATGGGCAATACCCAGGGTTGTTGTGACAGGTACATCGTCTTTTGTTCCTGCTTCGGTATTCCAATCCATACTTTCGCCAATATCTCTGACAGAAAGACCAACCGTAGTTTTGTCATTCCAGTCATACATTAAACCGAAATCAAGACCCATTGCATCGGCTTTTTTATCAAATAACGAGTGTTTCAAATATTTCAGATTTAAACCAGCATAGAATTTATCTGATAAGGCACGACCATAAGAAACAAAAGTATTTGTTTCTTTATCTTCAAAGTAGCTATATATGATAACATTCCCGTTTCCGTCTGTGTTAGGTATCATTTCACCGGTATTCTCATCTAGATGTTCTTTAGTTTCTGGAATGCCATCAATACCAAAACTTATATGAGAAAGAGCAAGAGTACCATTGTTCTTTCCGTCTTTGCCCTTTAAGACATGAGCATAGTTAAAGAAATTGTAATCACGGTCATCAGTAAGATTAGCATGCATGAAAGAAGCTTCATGTTTTTTTAGCTTAGCTAAGCCTGCCGGGTTCCAAAAAGCTGCTGTAGAATCATTAGCAACAGCGGTAAATGCACTACCCATACCAAGTGCTCTAGCACCAACACCCATTTTGAGGTAAGCGCCAGCTTGTCCTGCTGATTCAGCTGAATAGGCAGGTGTGATAGCTCCAATTCCAAGAGCTGTTATTAACAGGGCTTTTACAACCTTTTTCATATTATTCCCCTTACAAGTAAATAGAACTTGAACCTATATTCGGCAGGAGTTTATTTTTGTTTAACTATTTTTTGAAAAAAGATAAAAGAAATAAGAAATAAGATAGAAGATGGAAGATGGAAGGGAGAAGGGAAATGCTAAGCGGATGCACTAGGACTTTTTTCTCGAAGATCCCAAATAAAACCTAAAATCAATCACACCAATCAACACTAAATCATAACCATAATACTTAAAGGTGATAGTTGTTTCGTTAGACAAAAAAAAGACCCTAGCTAATGCCAGGGTCTTTTTTTGTCTAATTATTACTGTTGTTTTCTAGCGGCTTTTTCTTTTCTAGCAGATTTATTTTTAGCTTTATTAAATGAATTCTTAGCTTCGATAGCTCTAGCATCATCTTCGCCGTATTCATTCTTAAGGTTAACGTAATCCAAATAAAGCTTGTAAATATCGTTAGAAGAATTGCCACTCTTCCATTCTTTATCATCCCATTCAGCTTTTTTCAATTCAACATTGAATTCAACGGGTTTAGAAAGATCGCCTTCTGGATCTGCATAAGCAGCTAAGCCTTCTGTAAGAAGAGCATTGCCTTCGTTGTTACCTCTAACAGCAACAGCACCTTCAACAACTGCTACAGAAGTTTTTTTGCGAGAGCTGACAGCGACTTCAAATTCTGTTCCTCTAATACCTGCAACTAATGATGGAGTTTCAATACGGAATTCAGTTCCACGTTTTGTAAACTTATACCAGGTTTTACCTTTGAAAACTCTTATGCTCATTGGTTGAACTTCAATTAAAGTTCTTTCTTTAATGCGCATATTGGTACCATCAGCATAAGCTAAAGTTGCTTTAGAATCTATAAGTGTTTCAAGAAGATCACCGGCATAGAGCTGGCAAGATTCACTGATAACATCGGATTTGTTTGTTCCGACACGTGTCAATTTTACTTGACCACTGATAATTTCTAATTTTGCATCAAGTGCAACAAGATCTTCTGCTGCAAATGAAACAGAAGAGAATACCAAACAAAATACAGCCAGTAGGAAGCACAGTGAGGTGCGTTTCATGGTTAAAAGCCTCCTGATAAACTTATATCCTTATAGGAACAAATAATTAAACTTATATTGATTATAAGAATCTTTTTTTTATATGTCAAGGTACATAAATAATTTTTAGAGGTTATGGATTAGAGATAAGAGTTTTAAAGGATTGTTGTTGCTTTTTAATGCTTAGTTGCTTATAATTGCCTTGTTAAAAATTTAACTTTCTTATGGAGAAGATAATGGTAGATCTTGATAAAATCATTTCTTTGTGTAAAAGACGTGGATTCATATTCCAAGGAAGTGAACAATATGGCGGACTTCAAGGAACTTGGGATTACGGTCCACTTGGTGTTGAATTAAAGAATAATGTAAAAAAAGCCTGGTGGCGTTATAACGTTTATGAACGTGACGACATGGAAGGATTGGACAGCTCAATTCTTTTAAATAGATTGGTTTTAAAATACTCTGGTCACGAAGCAACATTCTCTGACCCAATGGTAGACTGCCGAAAGTGCAAAAAGAGATTCAGAGCAGACCAGGTTGACCCCAATGAAAAATGTTCTGAAGGTGGAACTCACGACCTTACTGAACCAAGACCATTTAACCTTATGTTCAAAACTACTTACGGTCCTGTTGCTGACGAAAATAATATTGCTTATCTGAGACCTGAAACAGCTCAGGGCATTTTCATCAACTTCAAGAACGTTCTTGATTCAACCAACCGCAAGCTTCCATTTGGCATTGCTCAGATTGGTAAGTCTTTCAGAAACGAAATTACCCCAAAGAACTTCATTTTCAGAGTTCGTGAATTTGAACAGATGGAAATAGAATACTTTGTAATGCCTGGCGAAGACGAAAAATGTCATCAGGAATGGGTTGAAGCTCGTAAGAACTGGTATATCAGATATGGTATCAAGCCAGAAAATATCAGACTCTACAACCAGAAAAAAGAAGAACTTGCTCACTATGCAAAAGCCACAGTAGATATTCACTACCGCTTCTTCCCAGACAGACCAGAAGAAGACAAGCAGTTCGATGAAGTTGAAGGCGTTGCAAACCGCACTGACTTCGACCTTAGCTGTCATACCAAAGGCGGCAAGCTTGTTTTGGCTGACGGTAGAGAATTCCCCAACACTGACGCCACCAACAAGCTCACATATTTCGACCCCAAGACTAATCAGCACTTGCTTCCTTATGTAATAGAACCTTCTTGCGGTGTTGACCGTGCAACTCTTGCTTTCATGATGGATGCATACTGCGAAGAAGAAGTTAAGGAAGGCGACACTCGTGTTGTTCTCAAACTTCACCCAGCATTAGCACCTATAAAAGTTGCAGTTCTTCCATTAAAGAAGAATAACGAAGACATCAAGGCTACTGCCCATAAGATTAAAAAGATTCTGTTGGGAAGCGGTTTCAGAACTGTTTATGATGATACTGCTGGAATTGGTAAGCTTTATCGCCGTCAGGACGAAGTTGGTACGCCTTTCTGTGTAACTGTTGACTTCCAGACTCTTGAAGACCAAACCGTTACTGTTCGCGACCGCGATACAATGGCTCAGGAACGTGTTGCTATCGACGATTTGAAGGATTACGTAGCCAAGAGAATTGGTCACAACGACTGACAAAAGAGGCTAACGCCTCTTTAAATTAGGAATTAGAAGTGAGGAGTTAGGAATTTAATTCCTCATTCCTAATTTCTCATTCCTAATTATCGAGCCTTAAGGCTCGAACTCTCCTCCCTTCCACCTACACCCTAAAAAAGGAGTTTTATATGCCCTTCATAGATGCTAAATTAAGCGTAAAACTAGATGAAAATCAGAAAAACAAGCTTCAGGCAAAACTTTCTGATGCTGTATCATCAGCTTTTTCTAAGCCAAAAGCTTATATTATGGCAGGAATCGAAGACGACAAGTCTTTATATATGGATGAAAAGAAACTAGATAAAGGTGCTTATATTTCTATAAGTCTTTTGGGTTCAACATCAAAACCAGCTTGCCAAAAATTGACAAAAGATATTTGTAATATTCTTTCTGCTGATTATGACATTGATGGAGCAAATGTGTATATAACCTACCACCCGACAGATTTGTGGGGCTGGAACGGTTCGATGTTCTAACTTCGTCCAAAAGATCTGCCCACACTAAGTTGGGGGAAGTGGCACGTAGTGCCAAAAGGGGTCTTATCCGACTAACTGTTGTTCTGGATTAGCTACAAAAAAAGACCCCTTCAGTCGCTTTCAGCGACAGCTTCCCCAGCAATGCTAACGCATTCTAGTGGAGCATCTTTGTTTCTCTTCACTCCTAATTCTTAATTATTCATATGGCTCTAACCTCTAACTACAACACAGTCATACAGGGCGATATGCTAGAAATAGCCCAAACTCTGCCTAAAGAGTCATTCAGACTTATTTATATTGACCCGCCATTTTTAACTGGTAAAGAGCAAGTTGGTACAAAAGAAGGGCTTATCTACGACGATCGCTGGGAAGGCAATCTAAAAAGCTATCTTCCTTGGCTTAGAGAACGATTAGAAGCTCTTTACCCTCTAATATGCAAGAACGGCAGTTTTGTTTTACATCTAGATTGGAGAGCCTCTCATTACGCAAAAGTAATGCTAGATGAAATCTATGGCATAAATTGCTTTATGAACGAAATAATATGGCATTACACGGGTGGAGGTCGCTCGAAAAGAAGGTTTTCGTGTAAACATGATACATTGCTCTGGTATGCTAAATGTGGAAAAAGTGGAAAACCCGTGTACAACTTAGACGCTGTTCGAGTTCCATATAAAGAAACTTCTGGTTTTGCCAAAGGTGGAATTGTTTCTGCAGCAGGGAAAAAATATATGCCTAACCCTCTTGGAACTCCAATAGATGATGTCTGGGATATTCCTATAGTAAATCCTATGTCAAACGAAAGAGTTGGATATCCTACTCAAAAACCAATAGCTTTACTAGCTCGTCTGATTTCTGCTTTATCAAATGAAGGCGACTTAGTTGGCGACTTCTGCTGCGGTAGTGGCACAACATTAGTAGCGGCCAAACAACTCAATCGGAAATATTTTGGCTGTGACATTTCAAAAGCCGCTGTAGAAACAGCTTTATCTAGACTTAAAAGCATATAATTGACATACGTATAAATACGTATTATATTTATTATAGGAAACAGAATTATGCCAATGACTCCAAAAGAAATAATTAAAATATTGGAAAAACATGGTTTTGTTTTTATTTCATCAAACGGTTCTCATCATAAATATAAAAATTCTCAAACAGGTAAAACAACGATTGTTCCTGTTCAGGCAAAAGAATTGAAAAAGGGCATAGAACAAGCAATTCTAAAACAGGCTGGTATAAAATGAAAAATATATTAAAAAAAGTATTTTATCCTGTTATTTTTCATATTGAAGACAAGGGTTATTCTACTTTTGTTCCTGATATAGAAGGTTGTTACTCACAAGGAGACAATATGTCAGAAGCAGTTGAAATGACTCAAGATGCTATAGGACTTATGTTGGAAGAATATTTAGAAAGCTCAAAAAGTCTGCCTTTACCTTCTAAAATTCAAGATATAAAGAAAGATAAAAATGATTTTATTGTAATGGTAGAATTTGACCCTATAAATTATCTGGAAAAAACAAATAATAAAGCAATTAAAAAGACTCTAACAATTCCAAACTGGCTTAACCTTATAGCTGAAAAAAACAGAATCAATTTTTCACAACTTTTACAAAAGGCTATTCGCCAAGAACTGAACATTTAACAGAAGGAATAAAAATGAAAAAAGTAATATTATGCGATTTAGGTGGTGTATTGATAAATCTTCACTGGACCCAGCACGCTGGAACCTTACTAGGTAAAGAACTGACTAAGCCTCAGCTTAGACAGATATGGTTTGATTTGCTCTCTGCAAGACATTACGAACAAGGGCTTACAGACTTCGAAACATTCTATAAAGAATTTTGCGAAGAAACCAAAAGCAATTTCAGCTTTGAGTATTTCTCACAGGAATTCGATGGAATAATTGGTGTTTTAAAAGACAACTGCCTTGAATTATTGAAAGAAATAAAAAAATACGGCACTTTGGCATTACTTTCAAATTCTAACGACAGGCATATTGATACAATAAGCAAGACTGGCTTGTTTCAAGATTTTGATTACTTATTTTTCTCTCATAAAATGCACATGACTAAGCCAGACGCAGTTATTTTCGAAGAAACACGTAAACAGCTTGGTTGTGAAGCTTCGAATATATATTTCTTCGATGACAGTCAATGCAATGTGGATGCTGCTATAAAGGCTGGCTATCACGCTTATTTGGTTGAAAGCCCTAAAGAAATTCTAGATATTATTAAAGAGATGTAATTATGAGTTCTGTTCTAACAGATGAAGATGTCTCTTTGCTAGAAGGTATAAAAGATATTTTGATTGAAGATGATAAGGCTTATTTCCCTTTTGATTCAATTATTCAATATGTATTAGCTTTTATATTTCTTTTTCTTTCATATTTTCTTGTTAATAGAGATATTAATATTTTTAAGGAAGATTATATTAAAATATTTATTTATGCTGTTCCTAGTATTTTAATATCTATATTGATTGTACAATTTCCTCGTAGAGTTATAGACTTTAAAAATAAAAGTATTTACTATCAATATACTTGCTTTTTTGTTTTTTCTTTTAAAATAAATGAGATTTCGGAAAGAGATATTTTACAAGTCTGTAATAATGTTATTGCACAACAAATTGATCCGAACAATAAAGCAAGAATATTTAGTGGAGAAAAAGGTAGCAAGAAACATCCTGTAACTAATTATTTTCATAATTATTATCTAAGTTTTTTCTTGAAATCTGGGAAATTGTATAATTTCCTGCCATTGGGGTTTAAAGATAAAGGCTATAAAAATAGTTTATTGTTGGCAAACTTATTATCAAAAAACTGGGATAAAGAACTTGTAACCTGCCCAGATGACAAAAACATTATAATTGATAATAACAATTTAAAAATATCAAACATTGAAAAGACAAGAGATAGTATTTTTATTCCCATAATCATCATTATGTTTTTTGTTATTATCTTTATCTTATTTTTTACAAGAGGACCTTTTTAAAAAGCAAGTATCTAAATGAAAAAAAGCTTGGATTTATGTCCAAGCTTTTTTATAAAGCATTAATTCATATAACTTAAGAATATTTTTTCTAGTTCTTCTTTTGCTTTTTCTAAGTCATCATTTATTAAACAATGCTTATATTTTTTTGAACAGTCTATTTCTTTACGTGCATTAATCATGCGTTTCTTTAAAGACTCTTCGCTATCCATATTTCTTCCACGTATACGGTGCTCTAGTTCTTCAAAGCTAGGTGGCAAAATAAATATCATAACAGCTTCCGGATATTGTTCATGTATTTTCATTCCGCCTTGTACGTCAATGTTTAAAACTACATGCTTACCTGCATTAACATTATCTACAAGAAATTTTCTTGGTGTACCATAATAGTTTCCGTGAACACATGCCCATTCTGCAAAAGCGTTTTCTTTTATTTCTTTTTCAAATTCAGTAGCGGTACAAAAATTGTATTCTTGACCATCTTTTTCTCCACCACGAGGCTTTCGTGAAGTTGTGGAAATAGAATAAACTACATTTGGTTTATACTTATCAACAATAAAGTTGCATAAAACCGTTTTTCCAACCCCAGAGGGGCCGGAAACGATAAACATATAACCTTTTTTACTCTGTTCAGAAGTCATTTTATTACTTTTTTGAAATAAGAGAACAACCAGTCATTTCAGCAGGTTTGTCTATTCCCATTAAGTCTAAAATTGTTGGAGCTATATCACAAAGCTTACCAGATGATTTTAGTTCCAAGTTTTTCTTTGAAACAACACAGAAAGGAACTACGTTAGTTGTATGTTCTGTAAAAGGTTCACCTGTCTTTAAGTTTACCATCTGTTCAGCATTACCGTGATCAGCAGTAATAAAACAATCATAACCTAATTCATAAGCAACAGGAATAACTTTTGACAAAACATTATTAACTGTACTAACTGCTTTTATTGCCGCTTCCATAATTCCTGTATGACCAACCATATCACAGTTTGCAAAATTGACCATAACGAAAGAATACTTTTCTGTTCTAAGTTTTTCTATTAAAGTATCGCCAACTTCAAAAGCAGACATTTCCGGTTTCAAATCGTAAGTCTTAACTTTTGGTGAAGGAATAACCTGGCGTTCTTCTAATGGGAATGGAGTTTCGACTCCACCATTTGTAAAATAAGTCACGTGGGCATACTTTTCAGTTTCAGCAAGTCTAAACTGTGCTAAGCCTTTGTTAGAAATAACTTCACCAATTCCATTGGAAGGATGTTGTGGTGGGAAAGCCATAGGCAGTTTAAATTCATCAGCATAATTAGTAAACATAACATAGTCTACTTTCATTTCTTTGCGTTTGAATTCATTAAAATCTGCTTTGGTAAATACTTTTGCTATTTCTCTCATTCTGTCGGCTCTGAAATTGAAAGCAAGAATAGCATCGCCATCATTTATTGTAGCAACAGGATTACCATTTTCTTCTATAACAATAGGAACGATAAATTCATCAGTAACATTATCTTTATAAGAAGCTTCTATTGCTTCTACTGGGTCAGAAAAACGATTACCAACTCCATGGGCAAGAGCTTGATAAGCTTTTTCAATTCTTTCCCACCTATTGTCTCTATCCATAGCATAGAAACGACCAGAAATGGTTGCTATTCGTCCTACACCAAGTTCTTTGGTTTTTTCGTGAACTGCTTTTACATAATGAACGCCACTTGTTGGAGAAGTATCACGACCATCGGTAAAACAGTGGATAAAGAGTTTCTTTAACCCTTTTCGTTTAGCAAGTTCTAGTATAGCGTAAATATGTTCTATATGGCTGTGAACGCCACCATCAGAAACTAAGCCATAAATATGCAGGGCGTGATCTGTTGCAATCATTTTGTCCATAACATCGTTCATAGCCTTATTTTGAAAGAATTCACCATCTTCAATAGCTTTGTTTATCCTTGTAATATCTTGGTAAACAATACGTCCAGCACCTATATTTAAGTGTCCTACTTCAGAATTGCCCATCTGACCTGCTGGCAAGCCTACTTCCAACCCAGAAGCTGCTAAAGTTGTATAAGGACGTTCGGTAAAGAGTTTATTTATAAATTCTGGATTAGCAGAATATATAGCATTACCTTCATGTGAATTTGAAACACCGTAACCATCAAGGATAATTAATAAAGCTTTTGATTTAGTTTCCATATAAACCTTCTATAAACAATCTTCTTTTGAAAGCGTGATTATACCTAGGATTGGTTTTATTGTCAATTGTCTTCTAAAAGCTTATTAAATCAATATTTTAGAGAACTTAAAAAAATAGAATCTTGATTATAAAGCTTTCAAAGAATATAATGAATATTATGTTAATAATATGTTTAGGTAATCCAGGAAAAGAATACGAAAATACTCGGCACAATGCTGGTTTTTGGTGTGCAGACAAATTAGCAAACTTGTTTCATACAAAGTTTATATCAAATAAAAAGTATCTTGGTGAGATCGCTGCTTTTACCTTTAATGCAGAAACTCATTTTCTTTTAAAACCTATGACTTATATGAATAATTCCGGTGATTCTGTTTTTGCATTATTGCAAGATGTGCCATTAGAGGCAAGTCATATATTGGTTATAGAGGATGATATTAATTTGCCTGTTGGAAGAGTTCGACTAAGAGCTAAGGGGAGTGCTGGTGGTCACAATGGTTTGAAATCTATTATATCTAAAATAGGTGAAAATTTCTGGCGGTTACGTATTGGGGTTGGACTACCTGATAAACAAGCTGGTAAAAATAACGAACACGAAGCTTTAATATCTCACGTTTTAGGGAAAATATCATCTCAAGAAGCTCAGATTCTTAGAAAAGTAGTTGATTCTGTTCCTGACATTGTAAAAGAATGGTTGTCTGAAAACGGGTTGGAAGCTATGAACAAATATAATCCGATGGAATTTTAAAAAGCAAAGATTAATGAGAGAGTTAAGTCGTTCTACAAAAAACAAAAAAAATTCCTTTGAGCTATTGAAAAGTTTAAAATGGTATTTTATAATATCTCTGATTCGTAGTTTACAGAGGTATATTTAATGGAAAATGTCTTGAATATAACAAGAGACCAGTTAGATGCACTTCGAGAAATAGGTAATATAGGTTCTGGAAATGCAGCTAGTGCTTTGGCACAATTTCTTAATCGCAAAATAGACATGGATGTTCCTAATGCTTCTATAATGGATTTAAATGAAATTCCTAATCTAGTTGGTGGTCCAAATCAAACCATTCTTGGAATTTTCTTAAAAATTATGGGAGAAATTTCAGGGCGTTTTCTACTGATGATACCGGAAAAAACATCAATAAAGATGCTTCAATATTTGATTCCGGGGTGTGAAGTAAAATCATTAACTCAGATAGGCGAAATGGAAGGTTCTTGTATGAAAGAAATAGGAAATATCCTAGCTGGAGCTTTTCTAAATGCACTTTCTGTATTAACTCAAACCCCAATGTTGAATTCATTGCCTTCAATTAATTTTGATTATGCTGGAGCAATGATAGATAATGTAGTAGCAGATATGTCTGCTGTGAGCGACAAAGTTTTAATGTTAGAAACCTCTTTCATTGAAGAAGAAGAAGATATGCGTATTCATATATTTATTTTGCCAGCTCCAGATTCATTAAAATTACTATTACAAAAAATAGGAGTAGCTTCATAATGCCGTCTGTTATACCAGTAGGAATGAGCCAACTTAAAACAGCCAAATCTCCAGAATTATTAGCTGTTTACGGTATTGGTTCCTGCATAATATTGTCTATATATGATGCAGCAAGACAAATTGGTGGATTAGCTCACATAATGCTACCTGATTCCGCTGGTATGGATATGTCTTCAATTAATCCTGTTAAATTCGCAGATACAGCAGTTCCTGCTTTAATTGAAGCTGTTTTAGATGAAGGTGCTCTTAGGATGGGATTAGAAGCAAAAATATTTGGTGGGTCAGAAATGTTCCCTCCAACAGAAGATTTTACGAATACCATAGGACGTGACAATACAAAAGCAGTTAAAGCTGTGTTAAAAAAACATAATATTCCGTTAAAAAGTGAAGATACTGGTGGTACTCATGGACGCTCTATAGAATTTGACCTCTCTAGCGGAAAGGTTAAAGTTTTTATTGTTGGCGAAGAAATGAGGGAGCTTTGATGTCTAGGCTTTCTTTGTTAATGGGAGTTTTTCTTGCAACTACTGTTACAAGTATTGTTATAATGATGGCGGTTGCTCAAAATGTCGCTAATAATACGATTATTTATAGAGGAACTGTTATATTCTTTATATTTGGTTTTCTTGGAACTTTTTTTGGAAGCGTACTTGAAGTTCTTTTTATGCCTCTTGTAGAAGAAAGTGAAAGCTTAAAGCTACAAAAAGACATAAAAGGTGAAAATGTAGAACTCCAAAAAGAGTTAGGAGACCTTCTTGATGATTGTAAAGCGAGTTTGAATCAAACTGAAATTGGCACCCCTACCGATGAGTCAAGGTCGGGAACTGCCATAGTTGGCAGAAATACGGCAGTAGTCTCATAAGGCAGCCAGACACGGAGGGATGATGTGAATAAAGAACTTCTACTAGAAACCGACTCAGAAGGTTTTGTTGACCCATTAGTCAAGACTAGACTTCAAGACGAAGACGATCAAAAACTTTGGGAACAATACAAATTGAATCATGATCAACGCATTAAAGATGCATTGATTATGAAATATGCTTCATTTGTCAAATACGTAGCCGGAAGAATAGCAGTTAATCTGCCTAGTAATGTTGAATTTGACGATTTGGTAAGTTATGGTATCTTGGGTCTAATTGACGCTATTGAAAAGTATGACTTAGATAAGAACGTTAAATTCAAAACTTATGCAAAGACCCGTATTAGAGGGGCAATTTTCGATGAATTGCGTATTTTGGACTGGACTCCTCGTTCCATAAGACAAAAAGCAAGAAAGCTTGAAAAAGCTTACGCCAAACTTGAAGGCAAACTTGGCAGAGATGCGAAAGACGATGAAGTTGCCGAATATCTTGGTGTAGATATTTCAGAATTACATAAGCTTTTTGATGAAACCAAAAAGTCACTTTTGCTTTCGTTAGATGAAATGTTTTATGATGATGACGAAGGTTCTTCTCGTTTTGATTATATAGAAGACGAAAAGAGTGACAATCCTCAGACTAAAATAGAAGAAGCCGAAGCTAAGAAAATATTAGCAGATGCAATCTCAAAATTATCAGACAGAGAACGTATGGTTATAACTTTGTATTATTATGAAGAACTTACTTCTAAAGAAATAGGCAAAATTTTAGGAGTTTCAGATTCAAGAGTCTCTCAGTTACATACAAAAGCTATATTAAGATTACGTGGTCGATTAAGTAGAATAAAAGAAGCATTAGTTCAAAGCTAGAGAAAGTTCAAATAAAACATCATAAAAAACAACCGCTATAGAGTTTAGCGGTTGTTTTTTATTTACTGCTTATCTTACTGTTATTAATTAAGCTTCGTTGGAATTATCTTCTAAAAGTTCAGGCCTTTCTGATTCAAGTTTGAATTGATCTATTAATTGGCGAAGTTCAAAAGAATCTGCGACTATTTGAGCATATTTTTCATTATCTTTCATTGAACCTAGTTTATTGTTTATATCATCTGTTAAGCTCTTTGTCTTTGAAAGAGTAGTTCTAAACTTATCTAGAAGTTCATTTAAGGCAGCAGCTAATTCTTTTAGATTGTCATTTCTGCGAAGGCTTACCTGAAAAGTTAAGTCTCCATCTGTGATTCTTTTTATGCTTTTCTCTAGTTTATAAGCAGGTCCTGCTGTTTGATGAGAATATATGACACTCACCATAAAAACTATGATGACATTAACGAATACTAAGACAACTAATCTTGGCCAATAACTACTTATAAAATCATGAATTAAAGCAGAAGCATCATTCTGTTGAGCTAAAGTAGCATTTTTTTCTACAAAAAAGGAACCTAAAACATAGATATTGCATGCGGTAATAACAGCAACAAGTAAAGCTAACAAAAGAATTGTTCCTGCAAATTTGCTTTGCATATCTTTTGCTATAAAATAATTTTTACGTTGGCTAGCACTCACAGTATAAACCCTCCTAGGGTATCTTGTTCTTTAAGGATAAATCAATATTAGATTCTTTGTCAATTAGAAGTTTAATTGTTTAGTATTTTTGTATTTTTGTATTTTAATTTTTTATATGAAATATTTATTTTTGTAAT
>CAMJNS010000068.1 GCA_946407375.1 uncultured bacterium | reverse complement strand
GGCAACCCTGGGGTGGGAACATGGGCTGCATTTGTGGTTGCATCATTCCCTGTGGAGGAAGCTTGTGCTGTTTATGAGGCATCATATTTGGACAACCCTGTGGTGGGAACATGGGCTGCATAGGCATCATATTTGGACAGCCCTGTGGTGGGAACATAGGATGCTGCATATGTGGTTGCATCATTCCCTGGGGTGGAAACATAGGTTGCATATATGGCATTCCCATAAAAGGTCTAAAATGTTTCATTCCTTTATGACATTTACATCTATGGGACTTTGATGGCTTTCCCATTGGTGAAGGTTTTTTATTTAGAACAATATTTTCAATTTTCTTTTTAGCTTCTTTTTCTACATCTTCTTTTATTTTCTTAAACTGTTCAGGAGTTAATATTTTCTTTATATCAATAATCTTCTGAAATCTAACCATTATTTCTTTCTTAATTCTGGCAGATTCATCTTCAGCATATTTCTGAAGTTCTTGTTCACTCATAGCATAAAAATCAGCAATAGAAGGAACTTTAGCTATTTCTTTTTTCTTTGCTTCTTCGGAATAATACTTTTTATAATAACCTCTTAACTGAATTAACTGTTCATCAGTCAATTGGAGTTCATCTGCATATTTAAGAAGTTCTAATGCATTTTTAATCTGACGTGGCATAAAAACAGGTGGTTTAACAGCTTTTGGCATCAGCATTTTTGGAGGGAAATTATTATCTTTAACTTTGACAACTTCCTTTTCTGTTTTATTAGTATTTGGCAAATTGTTAGCATCTTGAGCAAAAACTCCTGATCCAAAACTAATTAGACAAGCAACTAATGCTATTATAGAAACTTTTTTTACCATATAAACCTCCGTTTTGATTAATTCGTTACGATTTAAGTATAAATGAATTAAAAAAAAAAGCAATCACCCTAACTATTAAGAATGTAAAGCTTAGATTTAAGATAGAAGATTGAAGAAGTGTTACTAGGCCAAAAGAACCTGTGTGAAAACTAGGTTTTTAAGTTCTAATTAGATTATGCTAATTGTCTACACATTTGTCATAAAAAGTATATCGTATGGGCTTTAGCTCTGAAAGCGTAAGCATAATTATTGTTGTTGGTAGTTATTGTTTTTATTGTATGTTATTAAGTTTGCAAACTATCTGATATTGTAATTCTTAGTTAGCCTACAGACTAACTATTAAACAATAATTACAATAAAAACCAACTACAATAACTACAAAATAAATAGATTACATATAAAGAATTACAAGTTTTTGGACAAACTCTTAAAATTAAAGGGTCCTTCTTTACATTTGTTAATATTATCTTAATTGTTTAAAGTTCCTTAAAGAATTATATTTACATAGATGTTATAATAGGAGATATATAGATGAGACGTATTTTAATAGTTGACGATGATACTGAGCTTTGTGAACTTTTACAAGAATATTTAACAGCAGAAGAATTATCATCTGAATCTGTTCATGATGGATTGAGTGGTTTAAACAAGATAAAAAATGAAAATTTTGATTTAGTAATTCTAGACATAATGCTTCCAGAAATGAACGGTTTAGATTTATTAAAAGAAGTTCGAAAAACATCTAAAATTCCTGTTATAATGTTAACAGCAAAAGGTGATGAAATAGACAGAGTATTAGGTCTAGAATTAGGTGCTGATGATTATATACCTAAACCATTTTCACCTCGTGAATTAGTTGCCAGAATTAGAGCTGTTTTTCGCAGATTAGAAATAACAGCAAATAAAAATAAAGATAATTACAAAATAGAATTAAATGGTGTTATTTTAGATAGTAGTACCAAATCTGTTACAAAAGATGGACAAAATCTTTCTCTAACAGAAGTTGAATTTAGTCTTCTGGAACAGCTTATGCGCTCTGCAGGAAATGTTGTAGAAAGACAGGATTTAGCTCTTAAAGTATTAGGCAGAAGATTAACTTATGATGACAGAAGTCTTGATGTCCATATGAGTAATTTAAGAAAAAAACTTGGTAACCAAGGTGGGAACGATCTTATAAAAACAATACGTGGCATAGGTTATTTATATGTCAAACCAGAAAACTGATTTACAAGATAGTGATATAAAAACCTCAACACAATCAGAAACAAATAAAGATAAACCAAACAAAACTTCTCGAACGTTCTATGGTTCTAAACTCTTTGTAAAATGTTTTGCTTGGTTTATTTTTATCACTATTACCAACATTCTATTAGCTAGTTTTTTTGGGTATTTTTATCATTATAAGCCAGCAAAAGAAGAATTTGAAAGAATATCAGAGAGAGTATTGCAAGATAATGGTCAACTAATGATGGAAACCTATGAAAGGCAAGGAACACTTGCAACATCAAGATTTAGGGGACCTGGTAATTTTTGGTTATTTGACGAAAAAATAAATAAGCTTTTTGACGGTAACCGTCACCTGGATTCTTTTCCACAAGAAAGACAAAAAATGGAAAGAATTCCTGGACCACCAAATGAATTCAGACCAGAAAAAACACCACCACCCAGTGAATTAGAACTAAAAAATCATCCACCATTGATGGACAACCCACCTCCCCCACCTCCTCCAGAAACCTTAGGTAAAGGGAAAATTTCTATTGAAGTAAAATCACCTCAAAACAAAATATTTAGAATTAAATTCCAAAATCTTTATAAGAATAACGAAAAGGCTATTTTTGACTTTGCAAAAAGTCTATTAAATACGAAAAATACTAAAACTCTCAAAATAGAAGGAGAGGATTTTTTAGGTTGTCAATTAGTTTCTGACAGTGGGAAAAAATATATTGCTATAATTCATATACCCAAAAGTATGCCAGAGCAAAACAAGGATATTTTTATAAAACAAACGAAAAATATGTTTCCTTTGTTATTATTAGTTTGTGCTGTTCTTTGTTTTTTGATGGCAAGATATTTAGCAAAACCTATTGTAGAGCTACAAGAAGCTAGTCAGAAATTTGCAAAAGGTGATTTTTCCCATAAAATAACAAAAGAAGCTATGGCAAGATACGATGAAATTGGTGATTTGGCATCAGATTTCAATAATATGGCTTCTAAAATAGAAGCTTTAATTAATAGCCAAAGACGTTTATTCAATGATATTTCTCACGAACTACGCTCTCCACTTGCTAGAATGCAAGTTGGAATAGAACTTTTACAGATGAAAGTTCCGGAATCAGAAAAACCACTTGTTGAACGTTTAAATAAAGATGTTAATAGAATGAATGCTTTAATAGAAGAAGTGCTGCAATTTTCAAAGCTTGAAAACAAACAAATTAGTGGTCCTTCAGAAGAAGTTAACCTTGCAAAAGCCTTAGAAAATGTATGTGCAGACGCTGAATTTGAAAACAAAAACAAACATAAAGGTGTTAGATTAGAAATAAAGCAAGAATGTTCGATAAAAGGAAATTCCGTTTTATTAGAAAGAGCTTTTGAAAACATTATACGTAATGGCTTAAGATTTACTCCAGAAAATTCTATTGTAGAAGTAAGCTTAGAAAAAATAGACAACAAAGCAATAATAAATATTAGTGATCAAGGTCCCGGTGTTCCTGACGATCAAATTAATAAAATTTTCGATCCCTTCTATTGCATAAAAACTGACCGTAATCCTCAGCAAGGTGGAATAGGATTAGGTCTTTGTATAGCTCTAAAAGCAGTTCAAATCCATAATGGGTCTATAAAAATATCTAATAAACCACAAGGCGGTTTATTAGCAACAATAGAATTACCATTAGAATAAACTTTTTTAATAAAACTTCTATACTTTTTTCTTAAAATTTATATAATTAAAATTATGAACACAAAAAAATACTCTACAATTAGCTTAATTTTATTATTGTTCTCTATTGTATTTTATTCTAGAGCTTTTGCTGCTTCTGAAGCAGAAGAAGCTTTAAAAGCACAAATTTTTGATAATTATGGAATAACAGTACAAGATAGTAATTCAACCTATGGTATGTGTTGGACAGAAGAATATCTTAGAGCAATGACTCAAGTTTTCCAAGATATGCCAGAACACTTTACTGCTGCAACCAGAATGGTTTATATATCTCCAGTAGAAGAGCAATACGAAATAAAATACAATGGCTATAATGAAGAGTATGGAATTATACAATTTGGTAGTGAAGCCTTTTCTCCGTCTTCAATATACACAACTCAATTTAAAAAGATTTATAATTCAAATCCATCTGATACAGACAAAATCAATCGTTTCAAAACTATGCTTGTAAGAGGCATGGCTTACTCATTTATTCAATCTAAAACAGATGCTTACGGAAGAAGCGATTTAATTCAGGCTTACCAATCAATTTATGCAGATAATGCTTCTTTTTCAACAAAACTATATACTTTAGGTAATGAAAATTATATGGTAGTTGCTCCTGGCAAAAACCATCTTTGGACAGATTTAGCCTTTGCTGTAGCACAATATTGTACTAATGCTTCTGGCTTAAAAAGTAATTATCCAAAACGTTATGCTTTTGTTAAAGAATACATTTTTGATGAATGTGGAGTTGATGGATGGCCAGAAAAGTATCTTGATGGTACTGGGAATACTTCTGGTGGCGACGGTCACACTGGTGGATACAATGGTTCAGACACAGTAACGAGCACACAAACGACTTCTGGAACAAGCACTCAAACACAAACTCAAACACAATCTCAAACAGACACACAGACAGGCACTAGTTCTGATACTAATTCGGATACTGATACCAGTTCGGATACAAATTCAGATACAGATACAGGAACAAGTTCCAGCACAGACTCTGGTTCTGATACTAATACTAGTACAGACTCTGATACCAACTCAGACACGGACACAGGTTCTTCAACAGATACTGGCACAGCAACCGATATAGATTTTCTTAAGGACAGAACAGATATTCCTTCTATTCCTGATGGTAATTATTACCCTGTTGTTTCTCAAGTTGACGTAGGTTCAATTGGTTTAGAAGATTCGAAAATGAATATGCCTGATGGAATGAAAAAAGCCATTAAAGAATTATTTGAAGAATTGCCAAAATATTTCTCAACCTGCACTTTAGGTATCAGTTATATGCCAACAAAAGATACCTGTGATGCATTCTCATCAGAAGGATATATTTTTGTAACAAATAACTCCTGGTTTGCTCCATCATTTGCTGATTTAGACGATGAAGCAAGAGCAAAACGTTTTAAACAAATATTAGTCAGAGAAATGACCAATTGCTTCTTATATTATCATCAAAGCCAAATATCCAGATGGCGTGGTACTTTTGGTAGAGAAATAACTGAAGATGATGCTAAAATAGATATAATAGAATCAACAGTTTATTACTATACTGACGATAAATATCTTGAATCTTTAGAAGCTCTTAAATGGAGCTTTATAAAAACAAATATCTTCTCTAACGGCAGTACATCTACAGACACCAACACAGGCGAATAGCTTTACGAAAGATATTTAACCGTAAAAAAATACTATAAAATACATCAAATAAAGAACAGATAAGTTCTATTAATTGATTATTTAAACTCTTAGAGTTGCCTTATCCTCCGAAATAAACTATAATTGCTAAAAAGTTTATCCGGAGGATATTTTATTGTGAAATTAGCATCTAACCAAAGAAAATATCTAGAAGCTCTTGCTAATCAGATGGATCCAATCGTCAGAGTAGGCAAGAACGGTTTAGAAGCAAAGGTTATCAGCAGTGTTGCTGAAGCATTTAATTCTCATGAACTAATAAAGATAAAGATTCTTGATTCTTCTCCTAATACAGCAGAAGAAGTAGCTGAAGAATCGGTTAAATCAACTAAGGCAATTTTAGTTCGTATTATTGGTAGAACGATTCTACTTTATAAACCTTTTGTAGACAAACCCAAGAAAATAGAACTACCAAAATAAAAAATCTCCCTGTCAGCAAAGCTGACATCCCTCTTTAACAAAGAGGGTAATTGTTAAAAATAAAAAAGAGGTATCAAAATGAAAAAATTAGTTCTTTCATTATTATTTGTTTTTGCTGTAGCTTCTTTATCTTCTGCAGCTCCTAAACCCTGGACAAAAGATGAAGAAAAGAAAATCAGTCTATTTTTCAGTAATTTTGCAGAAGTGTTCTTAGATGATTTTGCGGAAAATGAACTTTCTGACTCATTAATGCTGAATTTTGCACAGGGTCACATTTATAAAAACCGTTATAATAAACTGGAAACATCAAAAGGCGAAATTGAAAATTTTAAGCTTATTCCAGCCACAATGGTTGATGAAATAACTATGAAATTTTTCGGTAAGAAAGTAGCAAAACATGATGATAAGAATTATGCATATCCTGATGCAGACGGCGAAGCCTATACTTTTGCCCATATTTACGGATATGAATATAACGAAAAAGACGATACTTATACTGTTAAAGGCTATATTATTTCAGCTCCCAGTGGAGCAGTAATCAAAGACCCTTATGGCGATATGAGCAAATGGAAGAAAGAAGGAAACGATGATATAAACTGTTTCTATTGTTTTGAAGGGAAAATCAAGACATCACCACTAGACAAAAAAAGATTTATTCTTCTTTCTTTCAAAAAACATGAAGCAACAGAAGAAGAATCTGCTGCTTTTACAAAAGCCCTTGAAGGAAAATAAGAAAACATAAATTAATAAAAAAACTCCCTCTACAATTTTATAGAGGGAGTTTTTTTACTAAATTAAAAGTCTATTAAATTTTTATTTTTTACTGGGCATTTTATAAATGCCATCTACAATTCCGTATTCTATAGATTCTTTTGAATCCATCCAGTAGTCTCTGTCTAAATCTTTCAGAACTTTATCTTTACTCTTTCCGCAGTTCTTTCCAAGTATTTCTGCAGATATTTCTTTAGTTTTGACTATTTCACGAGCTTGAATTTCAAGATCTGAAGCCTGACCATACAAATATTCAACGCTTGGTTGATGAATCATTACTCTGCCATAAGGGAATATAAATCTTTTTCCTTTTTCACCAGCAGAAAGAATTAAAGACCCCATTGAAGCGGCTAAGCCCATACAAACAGTAGAAACTGGAGAAGAAATCAAATTCATTGTATCTATGATAGCCATACCACTGGTTACAACACCACCAGGACTACTAATAAACAGAGTTATTGGTTCTCCAGGATTCAAAGTTTCCAAATAAAGCAATTTAGAAACTATATCTTGGGCTGATTCATCTTCTACAGCACCCCACAAGAAAATCTGACGATTTTCCAGAAGCTTTTGTTCTATTATTTCGCTAAGTTCTGTAGGACGTTCACGTTCTTCTTCTATTGGTTCATCATCTTCATCGTCTAGACGTGTTTTTGCAAAAATATTCTTTTTCATACTATCTCCATAAGAAAAATCGTTAAATAACAAGTAGATTTTATATTTTTTTTTGCTTCATAGCAATAGGATATATGCTTTTTTTATTGTATTTATGTATTTCTTTATGATTTTTTATTTTTATATATCAAATCATTGGCTTCATTAATTCATCGTGATAAGCCCTGAGTACATAGTTCGTTATTTGATTCTTTAAATCTGTGTCGATTATAGTAACAACTTCGTGCCATTCTCCGTTTTGCCCTTTTACGCTAGGCATACAAACGAAATCACCTTTTTCATTCCCAAAAATGCGTAAATCTTTTAAAACAAGGCTATCATCTAAAATAACAGTAGAAAAGCCTTTAAGATTATTCTTAGGAGATTTTAAAATTTGTATACGAATGTCTGTAACTTTCAAAGCAACAATTAAAACTTAAGAATAAATTCAGTCCAGACTTTTTGTTCTTTAGAAGTTTTCTTTTCAACTTCAGGACGACTTTCGTTAGAATAACCAGCCTTAATTGAAACATCTGATGAAGCTTCAACAATACCTTCTACTTCAACGTTTTCTTTTAAATCCATAGTATCAATAACAGTCTTTTTAAAAGCAACTTTACCTTTTAAAGTAGGTTTAAAGGAATATACAGCTTCTAAATAATAGTCAGATGAAATAGCTGTTGGATTAACAGTATCATCTGGAGAAACAACTGCGTTTGGTGTATTGCTAAAAGAAGCACGAGAAGTAGTAACTACATTGTCACTTGTAGTAGTAGTTTGCTGATTACCAGAACCAATAGACAGATTAGACTGATTATATTCACCATAAAAACTTAATCTGCCACTTTTACCAGAAAGACTTAAATTTGATGAAGTATCACCAAATCCTATAGCATTGTTTTCATAAGAGCTATTAAGAGTTATAACAGATGCAAAGTCTTTTTGGTTGCCAGTTTTGTTAAATGAGTCATTTAAATCTTTGTTTAAATTTAACCCAACAAAACCAGTTTCGATATGTTCAGCTTCAGAAGGGAAAACCTTGCTTGTGTTTTGATAGCTTAACATCTGACTACCCAAAGAAAGCTTATATTCATTTTCAAAGAAATTAGATTTTGAAGATGATTCTATAACTTGTGTAGATTCTGTTTCACTATTCAATTTAAAATCAGATATTTCTTTCAAAGAAGCTGAATCATCAAGAGATTGGGCATAAGAAAACTGTACCGAAGTCAAAAGACTTAGTACAACAGCCAAAAGTATATTTTTACGGCTTTTTTTCATAAAATTTTATTTCCAATCTCCTAATTTGATTATACAGTATAATATTCATTTCGGCAATATTCAAGCAAAATTTACGTGAATGAGAAAAAAGCTTTTTCAAGGCTTTCATAATTCTTCATAATATTATTTATACTATCACAAATCTTTAATTTTCCATGATTAATTATGGCAACATGAGTAACTAATTTTTCTACCACTTCAAGAACATGACTAGAAAAAATAACAGTTGTACCCTTATCGGACATCTTTTTCAGCATATTTCTAAAGTCTTTAGTAGCTTGAGGATCTAGTCCATTAAAAGGCTCATCTAAAATTAAAAGTGATGGATTATGAATAACAATGCCTGCTAAAGCTAGCTTTTTTTTCATACCAAAACTATAATTTGCTGTGTATTCGTCAGCAGCATCTTTTAATCCAAAAGATCCCAACAAATCATTTATTTTTTCTTCTTTAATTTTCGAGTCAACATTGTACACATCCGCAACAAAATTCAAGAATTGTTTTCCAGTTAAATAATCATAAATAAAAACTTCATCAGGCAAGTACCCTACTTTTGATTTTATTAAAATGGGATTTGCGGCAACGTTTAAACCGTCTATAGTTATTGCTCCCGATGTTGGTTGCAATAATCCCATCATCATCTTTAAAGTAGTTGTTTTACCAGCCCCATTAGCGCCTAAAAAACCAAACATAGAACCATCAGGAATCTCTAAGCATAAATCATCAACAGCTATATTTTCATTAAATTTTCTTGTTAAATGGGAAATGTTAATCACTAGATTTTTCCTTCAATTCTTTTTGTTCTGTTTTCTAACAAATATTTTGCATAACTAGCAAGTTCAGGAAATTCTTCGAAAGCTTTAAAAGTAAATTTATTATCCCAAAAATCTTTTAAGCCTGAAAAACCTGCTTTTTCATATTCTGCAGCAGTCGCAAGCATCTCCAACTTATCTATAGCTTTAACGAAGCGACCTTCTATAGAAGTTCCATCTTCAAATTCTCTAAATAAATCTAAGCTTTCTTGAGTTATTTCATTCCCTAGTGGTTTCAAAACATCTTCTATTGCCATAGTTTCAATAGCATCTTTATTTTGAAAATATTTTAAAGCGACAAAAGGAATATCCCCAACTCTAGTTTCTCCAATTTCGTGTACAATAGCTATTGAAACAGCTTTATTTTTATCTAATTTAGCTTTAACCAGTGGAGAAAGAAAATAAGTTAGGAAAACAACCCCAAAACAATGGTCTGCAATTGATTCTCCTTCTTTAATTCCACGCAATTGCCAACCAGTTCGGCGGATTTTTTTTAATGTTAAAAAGTCACGAATAACTTTATCTAAATCAGTATTTTCTATACTCATAATAATACCCACAGAAAATTTATCAAATTTATAAAAAATTTCAATGAAAAAAAAACGACTATAAAAAAAAGACTTGGAAGAGATAATTCCAAGTCTTTTAAATTCTCTTTTAGAAAGATATTATCACTAGCAATATTCCTAATATTGTGATAAAAACTCCTAAAATTTTATAAAATAATCTAGCACCGTCCCGTCCTAATAAATCAACAAAGAACTTCGCTTTATTGCTATTCATAAACCAGTCATAATCATTTTCAGCACACAAATATGTAGCTATGCCCAGTATGATAGCAAAAATTCCAAAGAATAAATTTTTACTGTTCATTTACCCCAGGAATAGCATTAGTTGTAGGTGGAATCTGAGTTTTAGGTGCTTCATTCTGTTCTTTAGAAACATCTATTAAAGGATTAGTTTGTGGAGTTTCAGTAACTGGAGCTGGAACAGTAGGAATAGCAGTGGTTTCAGGTGCTGGAGTATTAGCTTCTCTAGTTTCTACAGGAGTAGTAACTGGAGTAGTTACAGGAGTTGATTCAGGAACAGCAACTGGAGTTTGAGCTGGAACTGAAGGAGCAACATTACCACCCATAGGTATTCCCATTGGATTTAGTGGATTCATAGGATTTTGCCCCATAGGAGCAGCATCACCACTTGTAGTATGAACATAACTCTGACTTTGAGCCTGTTTATCCCAATCAGGACCCCAAACAGCAATAATAAGAGAAGTAATCATAAATATTACTGCTAAATAAGTTGTCATCTTTGAAATCTGAGTTTCTGCTCCTCTTTCACCGAATAATGTAGCAGAAGCACCGCCACCAAAAGCACCAGCAAGTCCTTCACCCTTATCGGCCTGAAAAAGAACAATTACTATCAATGCAAGACAAACAACCAAATGAATAAATTTTACTAAATACGCTAACAACATATAGAACAGAACTCCTTTAAGTGCTGTACAAAATCATAATTATGAGTGAATGAGTTTAACAATAGGAAGAAAAATTGTCAATATATTTATTTATTTACCAGGTAAAAATGTAAAAAGCATTAAAAAATTTTTTCTGGATGAACTTCGTTTTGCCTTACCTCTATATCTCTTTTTCTTACAAATAGTTTAAGTTGTCCTTGATTTTTCTCTTATTTTGAATACTTTTTCTTCTCATCTTCAAAATATGGATAAGAAAGAAGGTTTAATGCTGTGAAAAAATTCTTATATATTATGTTGTTTTCAAGTTTGTTATCACCATCGCTTTTGTCTGCTGGTAGTTTAGACTTTTACGGTGGTAGTCATAGATATGCTCAAGTTAATAGAAAATGGAGTATACAGCCTCTAGGTTGGAACAATGAAGTAAATGGACATTTTAAAATTGTTGAAAATGAAGACCCTGCCAGAGGGCAATTGATCAATCTAAAAAGAGACACTGCCAATTTAGACAAAGAAAATTCTTTCGGTATAAACTGTTCATATAAAGTTTGCCACAGAGGTTTAATCGAAGTTAATGCCATAACAACAGAACATGATGGAAATTTCAAATTAGCAAGAATGTTTAAAGGCAGAAACTATGGAGCAAATTCAAAATTTAATATAAAGAACAATA
The DNA here is from genome assembly GCA_946407375.1 of uncultured bacterium. GTDB lineage: Bacteria > Muiribacteriota > Ozemobacteria > Ozemobacterales > Ozemobacteraceae > RUG334. The sequence goes on along the minus strand of CAMJNS010000068.1, from coordinate 5,403 downwards.
TTTACGACATATTATTTAATTACCATTTATGGCATTTAGTTTATAATTCAGGAATTGAAAAATATTATGTTGCGGGTTTATTGGGAGTAAAAGCAACCGATTCTAGATTCAGCGTCAAAGGTCAGACACTTGGAGCACAGCCACAGAATATTTATACGGAGTATTCTGAAGTTTTACCAACTCCATACGTTGGCTTAGAATACGGAACTTTTATTGGAAAGCTATTTTATCTTAAAGCTGGAATACGTTATATGGGTTTAGACATAAAAGATTATGAAGCTTCTCATTATGACTACAATGCAACCTTATCTTATAGATTAAGTGGGGATGATTGTTTACATGATGTTCTGCTAGATTTAGGTTATCGTTATATTGAATACGATGTAGAAGGGAAAGGTAATGATATAGATTTGACTTATAAAGGACCTTATGTAGCCTTCGATGTTTTGTTCTAAACTTTCACAAAAAAGCCTGCTCTATGTTTATGGAGCAGGCTTTTTTTGTCTAAACTAGCCCCGATTATCAGGGCAAACGCATTAAAATTTATTTAAAAATATTAAAATCTGTATTAATCAGAAGTTTTGTTACTTATTATGAACAAAGTTTAAATAATAACCGTCATTGCGAGGCGTTAAAAACGCCGTGGCAATCTAGAAAAGAATTTATAATGCGTTTGCCTTGCTCCGATTATTCAAAAAATTGTCAAAATTGTACAGGTGTGTTATTATCTAAAAGTTAAAATTTAGAATTTTCCTAATAGGCATAAAACAGGAGGGCTTGTTTTGGCTATTCGAACAACAAAAGATACCACAGTATCATGGCTTTTCTTATCACCATTCATGATTCTGTTTCTGGTATTTCTGGTATTCCCGATTTTCTATTCCTTTTATCTCAGTTTTTTAGGTGCTCCAACAGACTTTAGCCTTGCAAATATGAAATTTGTAGGCCTAGCAAACTACTTAAGAATTATTAAAGACTGTCAATTTTGGTCGTCTTTAGTTGTAACAGCTTTTTATGCATTAATAAGCATTCCGTCAGGTATTATAGTTTCTTTAGCATTAGCAATGCTTCTAGACAACAAACTTTTCGGGAAAAGCTTCTTTAGAAGTGCTTTTTTCTTACCAAACATATTAGATATGTTAGTTGTTGGCGTTATTTGGGCTTTGATTTATGCTCCAAAGTATGGTGTTCTTGCACAGATAACTTCAACGCTACTTGGAGAAAACAATTTCTTCAACACCACTGGTTTATTAGGAAGCCCTTATACAGCTCTTTTAGCTGTTATTTTTGCAATGACACTAAAAGGAGCCGGATTTGGTATGGTTTTGTTCTTGGCTGCCCTCCAGAACATTCCAGCAGATGTTTATGAAGCTGCTGATATAGATGGTGCTAGTGAATGGGAAAAATTCTATCTCATCACAGTCCCCTTACTTAGACCTATTATTTTCTTTATGGTTATTACAGGTATAATTGGTTCTCTAAATGCATTCACAGAAATATACGCAATGACAGCCGGTGGTCCTCAAGTTGTTATTGGTGGTGAAGCAATTGGTTCTACATCAGTTGCAGGTTATTATCTGTATAAACAATTTGATGCAGGTAACTACGGTTATGCCGCAGCAATATCCTATATTATGTTAATAATCACATTAGGAATCACATATATTCAGCAGAAGCTCGCTGCTAAGAAAGCAGGTGCAAAAAAATGAAAAACCCAGTAATAAGAGTCATTTCTTTTATACTATTGCTAGCCATAATGACTGTAATGACCTTCACAATTTCTGGTCAGTTATTTAAATTTGGTGCTATGGTATTTACCTCGTTTACAGCCTCAGAAGCAGAAGAAAAAGAAGCAAATCAAAAAATAGTTTCATATGCTGATTTTATGGTAAACAATATTTTAAATAGTTCTGCTTCAGCTTTTGGTACATCTAAAGAATACGAAATAAAACTAGCCTCCTTTACAAATGAATTAAATAGCTATAAGAAAACAGGCGATATTGTTTCTCTTTATAAACTGACAGAAAGATCTATAACCGCAGCAAACAGTTTCATTTCAGAAAAACAACTCAGTGTTGAAAATCCAACAGGTAAAGTTTTTATTGAAAATGTATCTAAAGTTAGACTTGGTCTAAAAGATTTAAAATCTCCAGCTATATTACTAGACAAAATGGGTCCTTTATATAGAGGTTTAGCTTTAGCTTTCACAATTGCCTGTATTTTATTTGTTTTAAAGAAATACACTGACACAAAAATTCATGATAGAGCTCAGTTTTTGAAAAAAATGGTTATTTATGAATGTCTAACCATTGGTGTTTGTGTTGTTCTTTTCCCATTCTTCTGGATGTTGTGTACAGCGTTTAAACCTTCAGGTCAAGAACTAGTAATTAACGCATCAAATCCATTCGATATTGTTCCAACTTCACCAACTTTGAATAACTTCCGCAGAGTTCTTAAGATAGATGACAAAGCCAAAGACATGATGAAGGAAGTCAATGATCCTATTGAAAACAAAAAGCATTTTGGAACTTACTTTATGAATAGCTTACTTGTTTCTACAACAGCAGCTTTTCTAGTAACTCTATTTGCTTCAATGGGCGCCTATGTTTTCTCGAAGAAAAATCTTCCTTATAAAGACAAAATCTTCAAAGTTCTACTTATGTCTATGATGATTCCTGGTATGATGTTCATGGTTCCACAATTCTTCATGATTTGTAAAATGGGGTTGTTTGGAACGAAATGGGCAATGTTCTTACCTCACTTAGCCTCTGTTTTTGGTATATTTATGCTCAAACAGTTTATGGACACTATTCCAGATTCTTTGTTAGAAGCAGCACAAATAGACGGGGCAAGCGAATGGCAAGTATTCAGAATTGTTATAATTCCTCTGTCATTCCCAATTATTCTTACACTCTTCCTATTAACTTTCCTTTCTAACTGGTCAAACTTCTTGTGGCAACTAATAGTAACAGACTTTGAAAATCCATTAAGCGTTACACTGCCAGTAGGTTTGGCATTATTTAGAGGACAATATACTTCTGAACTTGGTCTGATAATGTCAGCTTCTTGCTTCTCTATCGTTCCAATTGCGGTATTGTTCCTGTTTGCACAGCGCTACTTTATCGAAGGTATGACTGCTGGTGCTGTTAAGGAATAAGGGAGGCTAACTATGACTATGAAAGAAAGAGTTTGTGTAATAGTTGTTGTTCTTGTTTATGCAGTTCTTTGTTGGTATGGTTGGGGTTCTTCTTCGGCAATGACAACTACAGCCGATGGAAAAACCATACTTACTTTCTGGCATACTTATGGTGATGATGAAGAAAGAATTCTTCGTGATGTAATTGCTGAATGGGAAAAGAAACCAGAAAACGCAAAATTTACAATCAGACCAGTAAGAATTCCTTTCGATGGACATAAAGCAAAAATCAGAACTGCTCTCACTGTCGGTCAAGGACCGGATATGGCTCGTGTAGACTGGTCTTTCGTTTGTGAACTTGCAAGAAAGAATTCTGTAGTGAACTTAGGAGAATACGGTTTTGACTCAATAAAAGACCAATATCTTCAAGCCCCTCTTAATGCTTGCTGTGTAGACAATAAATACTATGGTTTGCCCGATCAGAGCAACTGCATTTCTTTGTTCTACAATAGATCAATATTTAAAGAATTAAATCTGCTACCACAAAATTCTGAATATAAATTTGGAGAAATGGTTGGTGGAAAAGAATTTCCAAAAACCTGGGACGAATTTGCAACATTTGCAAAACAGTTTAAAGATTCTTCAAAAGGTCGTGAACCTTTTGCCATAACAAATACTTTATGGTGGAATCTTGCTATTCTCAATACCTTTGGTGCAAAAGTAATTGAAAACAACAAGTGTGTAATAAATTCAGACGCAACGATTCAAGCACTTAATATGCTTTCAAATCTTTATAAAAGTGGCATTGAAGCAGGTGGCTGGAAACCTGGAGCCATTACTCCTGAACAAGGCTTCGTAAATAACAAGTATGCAATGATACTTATGGGACCATGGAATTTAAAACGATTTAAAGAAGACCTAAAGCTAGACTTCGGTATTGCTTTAATTCCTGGTGGTCCTGCAGGTACTTCATCAAATGTAGGTGGAACAGATGTTGTTGTATTTAACGACAAATCTAAGGAACGCCAGCAAAAATCTTATGAATTCTTAACTTTCTTCACAAATGCTGAAAACCAAAAAAATTGGTGTTTGAAACTCAATCAGCTTCCTATCAATACAGGAGCATACAAGCTAGTAACCTTCGAAGACGAACATCAAAAAGCCTTCATGGCTCAGATGGGAACCACAAAAGCCAACCCAGTTGTTAAAGATTTCGGTCTTCTCGAAGATATAGTAAACCCAGAAGTTGAAACAGTTCTTTCTGGAAGTAAAACATCACAACAAGCGGTTGAAAGTATATCTAAACGCGTAGATAGTTTACTATCAGAATCATAAGTTAATTTGATTAACTTAAAAAAGCATCCTTAGCTCAGTTGGATAGAGCATTTGCCTCCGGAGCAAAAGGCCGCGCGTTCGAATCGCGCAGGGTGCGATTAAATGGATTATTAAAATGTCTGATACAAATAATTTGCCAAAAAGAAGAAGAGTCAGATTTTCTACAGAAATAATGTTTATTTTGTCGGCAATTTTTTGTGTTGCACTCTCTGTGATTTATCTTTATAGATATAATGACATACGTAATTTATTACAAACAGAAGCAGAACTGCGCGAAAGAATAGAAGACCTAGAACGCGAAAACCGTTTATTAAAAGAAAATCTAGACACGTTATCTACTCCCGAAGGCATAGAACGTCTAGCTAGAGAACGTTTAGGTCTTGTAAAACCAGAAGAAGTAGTTGTTTATACAATTGATGATAAAAACGAGCCAATAACAGCTTCTGAAGCTGTGGTTATTACTAAACCAGTTGACTCTGCAAATTTAATTTCAAACCAATAATATAATGCAGCTAAAATCACAAAATGTTGTAAATTCATTGCTGATATTAGCTGTTTTTTTGTTGTCTTTTTCATTGAACTCATTGCAGGCTGAAAATGGCTCAGAATCATTAAATTTAACCTCGAAATCAAATACTAACCCATCAGAAGCAACCCAATTACCAGCAAAAATGCTTTATCCTGACTACTTTAGAAAAACTGAAGAGATTAGTTGGGAAAACATAAAAGATGCCTTGAATTTTAAGCTAGCTTTTTTAAGAGGCAGGAGACCTGTTAAAGAATATGTTAAATGCTATAGATTTCAAAAAAGAATTACTAAATTTGTCGGTAAAGCTATTAAGGATGAAGAAATAAAAATAAAAGACATAAACAATGATTTTTTATTTAATGATGGTTCAGGTATAGAAGTTGTTTTTTCAACACTACCAGTA
>CAMJNS010000067.1 GCA_946407375.1 uncultured bacterium | reverse complement strand
TTGCTTATATCAAAGCAAGCTTTTTTGTTTATTAAGATTAATACTTATTCCAGTGTAATCTTTCTGGTTTCCATTTATCTTTTGGTTGGTCTGTGCCTTCTGGATAACCAACAAGTATTACGCATAATGGAATAATATTTTCAGGTAATCCAAATCTTTCTTTAACTATTTTTATTCTTTCTTCGCCTGGGAAAACACCAGTCCATACAGCACCTAATCCAAGGCTTTCTGCTGCTAACAGAATATTTTCTGTGGCGGCTGAACAGTCTTGATCCCAGTATGCTCTGCTTCTTTCATTTCCAATAGTCATATCGCCGCATACAACTATTAAAGCTGAACATTTATTAATCATGTCAGCTTGTCTATTGCCTTCTGCATATTTTGCTTTTAATTCTTTGTCTGTTACAACTAAAAATTGCCAAGGCTGAGCATTTATAGCTGTTGGAGCAGCCATACCTGCTCTAACTATTGCTTCAAGCTGTTCTTTAGAAACTTCTTTATCAATATAATTACGAACACTTTTTCTTTGATGGATTGTTTTTATTGTTTCGTTAAGTGCAGTCAAGTCTTTCCCTTCATTTGTTGGTTTGCTTGCTTCTTGTGCATAGCTAGAATTTGCCAATAAAGCAGTAATTGCTACTGAAAGAAATAATTTTGAAAGTTTCATATTTTTCTCCTTTTCTCATAATGATAGTGATATACCATATTTTATTAAATGAATGTAAGGAAAAAAATGTAAACCTTTGTTAATGGAAATAATTTTATATAATCTTAAAATCTGCCAATGAGACTTATACCAACAGTTTTTTCTTCTATGTTGTTTTGTTTAAAGACTTCGTGTTTTTCTTTATTATATTCATAAGCTGTCTCAAAGGATAAACATTCTCCAAGACCTTTTTCTAAAGCAATTCTCCAAGTCTTTCTCTGATAATTAGAGGAAATGTCATCTTCAAATTCGTGATAGTCTATATCTGCATACTCTGCTTTAAACTTAAAGGTTAAAGATTCTATAATATCATAATCACAGCAGAATGCTGCTCTTTTTTCTGTTTCGTCAGGCATAATTGCTGTGTTTGTATAATAATCTCTAAAGACAGCTCCAACCAAAAAGCTTGTGCGATAATTTTTCCCCGAATAAAAACTTTCGTAAGTTACTGAATTGGCTTTATTATTATCATCGTTAAACCTTTTGTATTTGTTGAATTCATAACTATATGTCAAACTCTGGGAGAAATCTTTTGTGCAGTCATAATCTACTGTTACGGCAGTGTAATTTGAAAAACCATCGTGTAATATATTAATATTAGATTCTTTTTCATAGTCCCTATCTGTATAGACTTCATTTAATCTGAATCTAATGTCATCAGCAGTTCTATAAATAGTTTCAAAACCGCCTACAACTTCATCACAATCATTTTTTAGTCTTGTTCGTTCTCGTTGGGCTATTTCCCCAAAACATCTAAAGTAAAGTTCTCCTCTGACCTGATTAAGAACATATTTTGCTGTAGGATCGTCGTCTCTTGGATTACGAACATAGGTTGTATAATAATCCACAGCATTTTTTGCTGTCATACCAGAGGGGGTTCTTTCGAAGGTTGATTTTTCACCTCTTAAAGAATTGGCAATCTGAACATATTCATTACGAACAGGTAATAGACAGGAAACTTCAACGCCAGCTCTACCTTCTCTGTAGTTCATTATTTTGTCTGAATTATATTCTCTTTCTTCATAACTACCAGAGAAAGCTACGCAGGTTCTTTCAGCAAAATCATGTGCTAATAATGCCCGACCTTTGTTTGATCTATAGTTCAAACTGTCAAAATATCCACCATCATAAATATTGTTTATGTAGTCTAATTGAATATAATCATAAACTCCAGCAGCCACACCAAGGGTTAGGCGAAGGTTATGGTCTATTTCGTTAAATTTGTTTGAACAATAATCTAAACTTTTCGGATCTTCTCGATTGTAGTGTCTAACATATACAGATTCTTTAAAGTCTAAAAAAGTTGTTTCACTAAAATCTGTCTTTAATGCAAAACTTAAATCTGTATCTGTTCCATAAAAACTTTTGTCATATTGTTTTTTTACATATTGGGGAACTGGATTGTCGAAAGAATATACAGCATCAAAATAATCTTTTCTAGTGCTTTCTACAAAAGCTTTTATTCTTGCATCACCTTCGAAGCTTGTGTTTTCGTCAGGATTATGAGCAAAAACAGAAGTGTGCAATAACCCTAAAGTTATTGTTAATGCTAAAGATATAATTTTATTATTTCTTAAAAATTTCATTTATTACAAATATTTTCTGCAAATGCTGTAGTAATATTTCAACTTTTATTCGACAAGTGATTAAAATTTATGAATGATAAAATCAAAAATTGAAATTTTTGCAAAATGATTGTACTATCTTGAGGGTATGACAGATATAATTAAAAATGAAAATAGTATGTTGCTTCTTCCGCCGCCGACAATTCAAGGCAAAAGTGAATTTTTCGACATGGTTGGCGTTTCGGAAAAGATGCGACAAGTATTTAAAAAAGTTGCTATGTATGCTCAGTCTGACGCACCAGTTCTTGTTACTGGTGAAACTGGAGCAGGGAAAGAAGGCATAGCTTCATCTATACATAAGCTAAGTAAAAGGGCAAACGGTCCTTTTATTACTATGAACTGTTCTGCTATTACAGATTCTCTTTTTGAAAGTGAATTATTCGGACATGAAAAGGGGTCCTTCACTGGTGCTATAAAGTCCCATAAGGGACGTTTTGAAAGAGCTAATGGGGGTACTTTGTTTTTAGACGAATTAGGTGATTTGCCTCCTCTTTCTCAGGCAAAACTTTTAAGAGCATTGGAAACTTCAACAATCGAAAGAGTAGGGGCGGAAAATCCAATAAAAGTTGATGTTAGGGTTATTGCCGCAACAAATCACAATCTTGAAAAAGAATCTCTTTCAGGAAATTTTAGATCAGACCTCTTTTATAGATTAAGTGCTCTTCACGTTCATGTTCCTCCGTTAAGAGAGCGAATTGAGGATATTGAACCTTTAATTCAGCATTTTATTGGACTTTTAAATAAAAAATATGGGAGAAATGTAGCTTGTTTAACTAAAGAAGCCATACATTTGCTTTCTCAATATAGATGGCCTGGAAATGTTAGAGAGTTAAGAAACTTAATTGAAAGATTGTTTGCCGAAAATCAGACAGATGTTATTGGCTTACGTTCTTTAACTGATTGGTTTCAGGAAAGACAAATTGCTGCTCAATACGCTATGGATCAGGAATACCATGATGTTATTATTCCGCCTAATCGTCAGCCAATACTTTTAGGTCATAATAGCCAAGCTTCTAACAATGGCAATGGTGTAATTGCAATGCCAAGCAAAGGCAAAAATATAACGGAAAAGAAACTTGTCGATGCCTACAGGCTTGCTGGTGGAAATATAACAGAAGCTTCACGAATATTGGGAATACATAAAGCAACTTTTTATAGAACTATGCATTCTTTAGGCATTACTCGTGAAGATTTAACTAAACAACCTATTGGTTAGAGGAAAGAGATAACTAAAAACAAAGCTCCCCAAAGCAGAGCTTTGGGGAGCTTCATTTCTATATTATTAAGTTTCTAATTACTTGCTGATGGCAATATATAGTAATTGGAAGTAATCGTAGAATTATTAGTAGTCATATAAAGATTTCTTCCTGCTAAATCTTTTGAACTAGAGAAAATTAAAGTAGAAGCACTACTACTCTTCATACTTATATCAGAACTTAGTGTGTTGTCTATAAATAGAGAAGTATTAGGAGCTAAACAATAGCCTGTTACTGTGTATGTATAAGTTGAGGAGAGCAAGCCAGAATCTTTGTAGACAGTTACATTGGTTATATGAGGTACTAATGTAAATAGCACGTTACCATTTGTAATGGTTTTATTATTCATTTGCAAATTAATTGTTGCTGGTCCAGCTTCAAAAGAATTATATTCTGGTATTACAAAAGTGATACTTGAGTTATTCCAAGATGTGATATTTGAAACCGGATTATTGTTTATATTCAAATACACATAACTTGGACGTTCAGAACCAAAACCACCATTATAAGAATATATTGTTACAGACTGCCCTGGATAAGCATAACTTGGTGAAATACTACTTATTGTAGGATTAAAAACTTCGTATCTAAACTGACTAAGATTTGAATTTCCTAATATATAACCGTTTTGAGTATCTTTTATGCCTATATTCGTTGAATTAGAAAATTTATCTGTTGTTGGAAACGTAAAAGTGATATTTGTATCAGTCCAAATATATGGGTTGACAGTGATGTAATTCGAAGGGTTAGACATATCAAATAATTCAAGAGGTTTAGAATCTTTACCGAAACCTGTTCCTGTAATCACAATATTTTTCGAACTATTATCATATTCATATATTGTTTTCGGTGAAACATCTGAAACAGAAGCGTTTTTTAGATTTCCACCACCAAAATTATATTTGGCTGTTGCAGGAGATTCATGACCATTTGCAACTATAGAAAATGTTCCATAGGGGAAATCTTCTCTGGTATGTTTATAAAGGATAACTGAAACCTGGTTCTCAGTCCATGTTCCTCCGTTAACAAAGCTGAGAGCTGTTCTTTGAGGAGTTGTACTACTTTCATTGGTATAACCATTATAGTAAACTCTACTGTTCTCGTTTCTAGAACCAAAATTGGTTCCTGTTAACGTAACAGTGACATTCCCGTTGGAATCTACAGAGTTCGCTATACTACTGCTGTCATTGGGCGTAACATTGTAGATTACAGGAGTATTGTTGAGGGAACCACTTCCCGCCGCATTCCCGCAACCGGTAACGATAACGCAGATAATCAACAGACACAAGGTTATTATTTTATTCATAGTAATTTAAGTATATGTACCGATTAAACAATCGTCAAGGGGTTTTCTGCTTAATATTTCTTTACAATATTCTGTTAATCAATGTTTCATAAGGCTGTAACTTACTTTATTCGATGAAAAGCCCTTCTGTAATCGTGCATAATTATCTGATATAAATTTTTTTACAATGTTTCATATACTCGACCAATGGGTCAATTAAGCTGAAAACTGAATACTGAAAAGTGAAAGTTGAAAGCTGAAAGTTAAATGGTGAAAAGAAGTAGTTATTGTAGAAAAAGCTATAAGTTATAAGCTCTAAGCTACAAGCCAGAAAAAATCATTACCAAATTGACTGGCTTATAGCTTGAAGTTTAAGGCTTTTAGCTTAAATAAAAACAACAAAAACCAATTACAATAACTACGCTTGCGAAGCAAGCTAATTAAAGGAGTTGAAAGGTGAAAGTTGAAATAAGCTAAAAAACTTTGCGTTTGCTAAGGTTGTAACTTATGTTATATTTTCTCTAATAATCTTTATTAGGAAAAATAAATATGGACATTAGTTACTTATTGTTTTTGCAATCTCTGAGAGAAACAACAAAGGGTCTTTTTGATAAATTTTTTGTTTATGTTACTGGTTATGGTGAGATGGTTTATCTGCTCCCTCTCATTGCACTTATTTATTGGTGCATCAACAAAAGAACAGGTGAATTTATTTTTTTATCTCTTGCTTTTGCAAGAACAATTAATGGATTAGTTAAAATATTTGGTTGTGTTTATAGACCTTGGATAAGAGATCCAAAAGTTACTCCATTAACTAAGGGTTTGGAAACAGCTACAGGTTATTCTTTCCCAAGTGGTCACACCACAAACGCAACTGCGACTTTTGGAAGTTTTGCAGTAAAACAAGACAAAAAAGATAAATATTTAAAGATTCTTTTATGGGGAATGGCAATTCTTGTAGGTTTTAGTCGTAATTATATTGGAGTTCACACTCCTCAAGATGTTGTTGTAGGATTTGTTTTTACCATTTTTGCTGTTTTTGGGACAATGAAACTCTTTGAAATTATTGAAAAAAAGGAAAATGCTGATATATGGGTTGCGGTATCCGGTTTGATTATTTCATTGCTTATAGTTGTTTATGCTGCCAACAAAACTTATCCTGTAAACTATAAATTGGATGATGGAAAGATTAGTGAAACAACTTATTTGAGGATTGCTGAAGTTAATAAAGATTTAGAAAAAAAAGCTATAGTCAGTCCTCAATCAATGGTTTTAGATTTATATAAAAATATTGGTTATATTGTTGGAATTTTCTTAGGTTGGATAATAGAAAAAAGATTTGTTAAATTCTCCACAGATGGAACTACAAGCCAAAAAATATTGCGTTTTCTAGTTTGTTTTATTTTGATGCAGGTGGTGTTTCAAATCATATGTCCACTAATAAAAGTTCGTTTAGATAAAATTTATTCCACACCGATTATTTCTTTCTTAAAAACATTTTATATTTTGGGAATAGCTCCTATTATTATAAAATTTATGCAAAAAAGGATAGATAAGAGAAATGAGAATTGAGAATTCAAGATTCTTTCTAAAAAGCATAATAATAAAAAAAACTGTATTTTATTTATAAATCTTATATAATTAAAAGATAATAATTCATTTTTATGGAGTTGAAAAATGCAAGTTGAAATATGGGACGCTACAGGAAACAAAAAAATAAGAGCAGAATTGCCGGATGATGAACCAGTAAATAAAATATTAGTTCTGCTTGTTGATAAAATGAATCTCCCTAGATTTTCTCCGGATGGGCAATTAATGAGTTATAAATTTCATCATAAAGCATCCGGTCGTCAGTTGCTTGACGATGAAACCTTATATAATGCTGCCGTAAAAGATGGAGATGTATTGAGAATACAACCCGAAATTACAGCAGGATAAAATAATATGTCAGACAATACATCAGATAAAGTTATAAGTATAAACACAGAAGAAAACCGTTTTTCCCGTTTTGAATTAATTCGTTGGTGGGATCAGAAGCGCCTTTCAAATGCTAAGGTTCTTGTTATAGGTGCAGGTGCTTTAGGCAACGAAATAATAAAAAACCTTGCTTTGTTAGGTATAGGCAACATTGTTGTTGTTGATTTCGATAAAATTGAGCCTTCTAACTTATCTAGGTCTGTTTTATTCAGGGAAAGAGATCGTGGTAGGTTTAAAGCTGAAGTAGCTGCAGAAAGAGCTAAAGATTTATATCCTGATTTAAAGATTAAACCTTTATGTATAAATGCTGTAGCAGACTTAGGCTTAGGTTTATATGACTGGGCTGATGTAATCCTTGGCGGTTTGGATAACCGCGAAGCTAGATTATCTATAAATAGAAATTCCTTTGCCGTAGGGAAAACTTGGATAGATGGTGCAATAGAAGTTTTAAGTGGTGTGGCTAGAGTTTTTTCGCCAGACGGACCCTGTTATGAATGTACTATGGGGGAAGTAGACTGGAAGATTCTCCAAACTAGAAAATCTTGTACTTTACTTAGTCGAAGCGAAATGCTTTCTGGTAAAACTCCGACTACTCCAACTATAGCTAGCTTAATAGCTTCAATTCAATGCCAAGAAGCTTTAAAGTTATTGCATGGAATGGAAAGTATTAATGGTAAAGGTTTTATATATGATGGAATCAATTTCTATCATGATTTAATTGGTTACAAAAGAAAAGAAGAATGTTACAGCCACGATAGCTTTCTTCCATTAACCAAAATTAGTAATAGTGCAAAAACAACAACCTTAGATGAAGCTATACAACTAGTAAAAAAAGATTTGGGCGATGAAGCAGAATTAGAAATACGTGAAGAAGTAATAACTGGTTTTTCTTGTGGAAACTGTTTTACAACAGAAGAATTTCATGCTTCTGTTGGTAAGGTTACTGAAGCGGATTCTATTTGTCCAACTTGTAAAAAGCCACGTTTCCCAATACTGACACATAGGTTTGACGGTTCTGAAGAGTATAAAAATAAAACATTAAACGAACTAGGTATTCCGTTTTTTGATGTAATAATAGGTCATTGTGGTGAACAGCGAAAACACTATCTTTTAGATGGTGATAGAGATTTCATTTTAGATGGCTTAGATAAATAAGAGGTTAATAATATGAGCAAAAAGAAAGAGGATAAAAAAAATACTGATTCTGAAAAGCAAAATAAAGAAAATGTAGAAGAATGCAAATTGGATTTTAATAAAGGCTTTTCACCAAGTGCTGACAAAAATATACCTTTCCCTGCTCCTTATCCCTCAGACCCAAGAGTATACATCGAAGAAGAAGTTTACAAAGAAATACAGGCCCATTCTACAGAAACCACATCTGTTGAACTTTGTGGTGTACTGATAGGAGAGGTTCGATTTGATGTTTCAGGTAATTACCTTTACATTTGTGGTAGTATAAGAGGCGAAAAAGCTAAAAATTCAGGAGTAAATGTTTCTTTTACCCCAGAAACTTGGGATTATATCCATAAAATAAGAGAAGAAAAATACCCAAATTATTCTATAATAGGTTGGTATCATACTCATCCAGGTTTTGGTATTTTCCTGTCTGATATGGATAAATTCATTCAGGATTATTTCTTTAATATGCCATTTCAAGTTGCAATGGTTGTGGATCCTAAAGCTTCTCTAAACGGTATTTTTGCTTGGCAAGATGGCAAAATAAGACCATTAAAAAAATGTTGGGTTGGTAAAGAGCAGTTACAATTGACTTTAGGAACTGTTGGTGGGGAAGAAACTTATAGAGAAGAAAAAGAAACAGGAAATACAACATCGCAAGCTGTTGTTTCCAATAATGGTTCTTCTAATTCTGAAGAAGTTTCAGATACTAGTTTTTACAAACATTCTTTTTATTATCTTTTGTGTTTCAACCTGGCTTTTTTGCTGGCTAATTTTCTATTTTTAAGGAATGCAAGTTATTTTGCTTCAACGTCATTACATTCAGAGGCAAGAGAGATAATTACTGATTGGGCTATGAATCAATCTCTTGCTTATGAAATAGAAAGTCTTACAAAAGATATAAATAATAATATTAATCAATTGCCAGCTACTTTTACTTGTAGTGTTAACGATTTTAAAAATTTTGCCCATCAAGTTAACTTCTATCTTGCAAATATAGCTATTAAATCCAAAAATCAGGCTAATAAAGCAAAAGAAGCTCTTAGAAACATTGCTTCTAGAAACTCAATACAGCAGTTAAATGCAGAAGAACAAATGATTTTAATGAAGCAGATGGTCGCAGATAGTATTTTGTTGCAATTAGATCCATATTTAGTATCTTTAAGTGCTCAGCCAATAAATGAAGATAGAATTAAAGAAGTTGAAAAAACTCTTAATTATATTTTGTCTTTGTATCCAGAAGAAACAAAAAATCAAGTTAAACAAAAGTATCCTTGGATATTCCAGATAAAATGAGGTGTACATATGGATAACAACGATTTAATCGTTATTAATAAACATGATTTGAATACTGATTATGTTAAAAATAGAATAAACGAAGAAAGAGAATCAAAAAGAGATCTTAATAAGTCTGAACGAATCCCCGTTCAAAGTAATTTATTATTAAACCCAGTATTTTATACTGCTGTTAGTGGTCTTATTTCTGCTTTTGTTGGTTGGTCTTTGATAGAACCTCTTGTTTTTGCTGGTGGAGTAAAACACGATGGAATGCTAGGTTTTATGGTAATAGTTGTTTTTATGTTTCTAAGTGCATCTATAAGCTCAATAGATTCTCTGATGTCTGGTAATATTTTAAAAACTTTTAAGACAGCAGCTATTGGATTAGGGGTTGGATTATTATGGGGATTTGGTGGAAATCTTATAGCTGGTGCATTTATGTTAATTGCCCAGATTTTAATACTTAAAAGTATGGCAGGACCGGCAACAGAAATGACTATTATAGTAATTTCAATGATGACTAGAGCCCCTGCTTGGGCGTTTTTAGGAATGGGGGCAGGAGCAATACCTGGATTAGCCAATTCTTCAAAGAAAATAGCTTTTAATGGTATGATAGGTGGAATGATAGGTGGTTTTATTGGTGGATTTATATTTGATCCTATAGGTCATTTTTTTCAAAGCCCAACAGGAGCAATAAGTCGAGGTATTGGTTTCGCTGCTTTATCTACTTTCATTGGTTTCTTTGTTGGTCTTGTAGAAAATATGGCAAAAGATGTTTGGGTAACAATGAATTCAGGACCTTTAAGAGGCAAACAATTTGTTATTTACCATAATCCTACTTTGATTGGTAGTTCACCAAAAAGCGATATTTATATATTTAAAGATCCAAATGTTATGCCTACACATGCAAAAATTCAAAGAAAAGGCTCTAAATATGAGATTATAGATGATAGCAGAGGTGTGGGGGTATACGTTAATTCTGAAAAGATAAATGGTAGTAAGATTCTTGAAAACAATGATACTATAATTGTCGGGCAGAGTATTTTGGAATTTCAACAAAAAGAAAGAAGATAAGCCATGTTGCCAAATAGAATGACTTCTCCTAAGAAGCCTATAAAGAAGCATTATAATGTTTCGCCTTTTGATGCCACAGATAATGAAATAGGCAAAATTTGTTCTATATGTGGTTCAGGAATTACTAATGGCGAGTCTATAGTGTTGTGTCCTGAGTGTAATTTGCCTTATCATCACGATTGTTGGAGAGAAATGGGTGGATGTGGTAGTTATGGCTGTGCTGCTGCCCCTGACATAAAAAAAGCTGATTATGCTCCTTCTGATACTTATGTTGAAGGTTGGACTTCAGAAAAAAGATGCCCTGAATGTGGTTCTATGATTATGTCCAATGCCGTTATTTGTCGTGTTTGTAAGGCGGAATTCCCTACAGATAAACCTATGACAAAAGAAGAATGGCAAAATAGAATATATGATGGTAAAGAGTTAGAAGGTGTTAGAATAAAAATTATTTTTCAAAGCTTTTTTAGCTTTTTGGGTTGTTTTGCTATATTTTCTTTTCCTATAAATCTTTTTGCTTTGTTTACTGATAATTGGGTGTATAAAGTGAAAAGATTGCCAAAGGAATTGAAAATTCTTCATTATACGAACACCGTTATTTCTGGACTCTGGTTACTGGTAATTGTATTATATTTATTTGGTTCAATGATTAATTAGTTAAATATTTATGAAAAAAACAATAATTAGTGATAATGGAAAGTCTTGCTCAGTCTGTTCTAGAACTTTTAGAATAGGTGAGTATGTTGTTGAATGCGAACACTGTGGAGCTTTTGCTCATGAAAACTGTTTTAAGGAACATGGTTGTGGTAGCGAGGAATGTAGGGCTATTTCCCCTCATTTTGAAAAATCAGAAATCATACTAACTAAAGAAGAAGTAAGCAAGGTTATAGCGGTTCCAGAAAATACAAAAAATCCAACAGAATATTTAATTAGTGAACTAAATAAAGGCGAAAAACCTTTTTCAAAACTTGCAATATTTTCGGTTGCTTTTTCTGTCTTTGTTGCTTTGGGAACCACACTTACTTTTGCTTTTGCATCCACTATAAGCAATACCGCTTTTTATTATTTTGCTTTTGTTGGTGGTTTTGCTTCAACAATGTTAGCGGCAATATCCTTGATTCTTTTTAATAGAAATAAAAGATTAAGAGGTTTACCCTTAGCTTTTTTTGCTATATTTATTGGATCAGCAACTGTAATGGGTGGAATTGCAAATTTCATTTTGACTTATAGCGAAAGCTATGGTCCTGTACCAACAGGAAAAGTTGACAAGAAAAAGATTGCTCAGGATATTGAGAAAGCTGCTGCACACATACAAGAACCTCTTAAATCAAATGTTTGTGTGAAATCAGGTTTTGGTTTAAGTGAATCTATGGGCTCTGGCGTAGTTGTAAAAAACAAAGAGTCTAAAACTTATATTATTACTAATGTTCACGTTTTGACTGGTGGTTCAATGGTGGCTTCTCTCGATGAGGCTAAAAGAAAAGCAAGAAATTTATCTGTAACCTTCTATAATGCCGAAACAAAAGAGGCTGAAATTCTTTGGGTTGCTCCTGAAGGAATAGATTTGGCTTTGATTTGTTGTGAAACTCCAGAAAACTATACTAGTTCTGTAAAAATTGGTTCTGCAAACGATATTAAAATGGGTGAAAAAGTTTTTGCTATAGGTAATCCTATGGGATTAGACTGGACTTATACCGAAGGTGTTGTTTCTAGCTTTAGAAACAGAGAAATTGGTAAATATGAAATATCTGTAATTCAAATACAAACACCTTTAAATCATGGTAACTCTGGTGGTGGTCTCTATTCTGAAAAAGGGAACTTAGTTGGAATCAATACTTGGATTTATGAAAAAGCAAAAACAGAAGGTCTCAATTTCTCTATCGCAATAGATGAATTAACTAAAACACTAGATGCTGATTTATTAAAAATAATAACTGAATCAAATTAAGGTAGATAATATGAGTATAAGAGATAAGCGTTTACAAGCGGATTATTCAAAAATGTGTGATACTTTTCCTAATACAGGAAAAATAAGAATTTTACAAACTTCTGGTAATCCACCTGATAAATATCAGATAGAATTTGATGTTATTAGTCTGGTTATGACTCCAAAAGGAACAGTATCCACTAAGAATAAACATACTGCTGAAATATATTTGACAGCTACTTACCCAAGACAGGCTCCTCAATGCAGAATGTTAACTCCTGTATTTCATCCAAATATTGCTCCACATGCTATATGTATAGGTGACCACTGGGCTGTAGGAGAATCATTACCCCATCTTGTAATTAGAATCGCAGAAATGCTTGCTTATCAAAGCTATAATTTAAAAAGTCCTCTTAATGGTGATGCTGCTCAGTGGGCTGATAAAAACAGGATTAAATTTCCAATAGATAAAACAGATTTCAGCTCATACTACGAAAATGGTAGTAGCATATCTGAATCTGAAAAGAATTCTATTACAGATGATTCTATTGTTAAATGTGCTAATTGTGGTGAATCAGTAAAGGGTTCTAATATTGTTTTCTGTTCTTCTCAACATCCTGTATGTATTGATTGCGCTTTTACTTGTGCAGAATGTGGCAAAGTTATTTGTCTAAAATGTGTTACAGGTAAATGTTCTGTTTGTAAAAAGATTGTTTGTGCTCACTGTATCGGCAAGTGTTCTTTGTGCAAGGCAGATATATGCTTAAGTCATACAAAAACTTGCTATGTTTGTGGAAATAAAGTATGCGATGATTGTTCTGTGACTTGTTCTATTTGTGGAAAAACTGTTTGCATAGATCATATGAAAAAAATACCTGAAACTAATAATTATGCTTGCATAAATTGTAATCCATAATTATTTTTATGTTAATTATTGATAAAGGGGATTAAAAAATGCCTGTTAATAATGACGTTATTCGAGCAAATAAAAAATATGAAGGACAATTCTGCGCTATTTGTAAAAAAGAAATAGCTTTGGGCGAATTTATACATATTTGTCCTAACTGTCAAAGTGTAAATCATGAAGATTGTTGGAATAACGAAGGCGGATGTAATTCTCTTTCTTGTAATTCTTTAGCTAGACCACAGGCAAATCCTCAGACTCAATCAGGTGGTTTTAACAATCAAAGGCCTTCTTTTGGTGGCAGTTCGCTTATAGATAAGAATGATTCTGTTCCTTCAAATATGGTTCCTTGCCGTTTTTGTAAGGAACCTATTATGCGTGGTGCCAGAAAATGCAAACACTGTAACGAATATCAAAGAGATGAAGATCGAAAGAATACTTTTGGTGACAATGATGATACTCTTAGCGTAACTGATGTATTAGCTATTGTTTGTTGTCCGGGGCTTATCGGAATTATTGTGGGAACTGTATATTGTTCTAAATATCAAGTTGAAAAAGGTGTAAAAGTCCTAAAATATAGTATTATTTGGAGTGTAATTATAGGTATATTAAACGGCATTATTCAAATACTACCACTCATATTGCGCTGAGACGATGGAAAAGAACTTTATAAATCATCAATGGTGCCAGCTTTTATTCGCATCAATGATTATATTGCTGTCTTGTATCCTCTCTCCTAGTAAATCACATTCTGATGATGATCGAGTTACATTGTTTGGATTTAAAACTCCAATATTGTGTGCTCATCGTTTAATTTTTCATAAACCCTGCGCTGGTTGTGGTTTAACAAGAAGTTTCGTTAGTTTTGCCCATGGTGATATTGAAGCTGCTTATTCTTACCATAGGCTGGGAATTCCTTTGTTTATCTTGGTAATAATACAAATTCCTATTAGACTTTATCTTTTAAGAACAGGAAGCAAAGGATATACTTCTTTTGTTAAAAAATTGATAGCTTATCCTACAATTTTGGTCATTATTGCATTAATAATTAATTGGTTGATATATCTTTGGCAAGTAAATTTTTATTTAACTTGATATATTAATTTGGTATTAATAAAATATGCAAATTTTAAATGGAGGATATAAATGCAAAACAATAACGGAGTAATGAAAGCAAATAAAAAATATGCTGGTCAGTTCTGTAATATTTGTAAAAAAGAAATAGAATTTGGTGAAACCATACATTTATGTCCTAATTGTCAAAGCATAAACCATGAAGAATGTTGGCAAAACGAAGGAGGATGTAATACTCTTTCTTGTAATTCTCTCTCTTCAAAATCTAAATTTAGTAACAATAATAGAAATGGTGGCTCTAATCTCTATAATAGTGGTTCCCGACAAGAGAATAATTTGTCGCTAGATGACTTTGAAGTCAATCCATTTAATATGTCGAATAATCAACCTGTTCAAAGACATTTAGGTGCTAATACAAATAGTTTTGCCAACAATAGAAATATGAACATGGCCAATGGAAGAGGTAGTATGGGTGGAGGTACACCGGCTAATATGGTTGCTTGCCGTTGGTGCAAGGAGCCAATAGTAAGAGGAACAAAAAAGTGCCCTCACTGTGGTGAATTTCAGAGTGATGCTGATAGGAAAAAAATAAAAGAATTAGAGGATAGCGTTCCAGATGAAGATAGAAATATTCCTGGTGGCGCTTGGGCTGCTATTATTCTTTTCCCCGATATAGCTTTTATTGCAGGAATTGTGATTATTTTTACGGGTAAGGCTATTCGAGGTCTTAAAATAATGGGTGCTTCTTTTGTTAGTTTTATTATCCGTGTTCTTCTCTATGTTATTACTCATAATTAAAAAGTATTAAAAAATGTACCTTGTTATTTTTTAACAAGGTACATTTTTTTTAATAGGGTATTGCGGTTTTTAATTTTTATCATTATAATTAATTTTGTTCACCCCTCAATTTTTATTTATGAGGATCAATAAGTAAATTTCAATAAGGAGTATAAGCTTAATGAAAAAAGTATCTAGTATAATCGCTTCTACCGCTCTTATGATAAGTCTCGCCGCTGCATCTTCTTTTGCAGCTGCCCCCGCTAAGAAACCAGCTAAAAAAGCAGCTATGAAAGAATGGACTTTTGCTGTTTTCCTGAACTGTGATAACAACCTCGACAGATTCGGTGTTGAAGACCAGGAAGAAATGGCTCGTGTTGGTTCTAACGAAAATCTCAATGTTGTTACTTTAATCGACCGTGAAAGAGGTCCGGCTCAGATTAACTATATCGAAAAAGGCAACATCAAGAAGATTAAAGATATGGGCGAAATGGACATGGGCGATTATAAAGAACTCGTTAAGTTCGCCAAATTCATCAAAGAAAATTATCCTGCCAAACACTATATGATTGGTATTTGGAACCATGGTTCTGGTTGGAAAGCAAAACAAGATGCTTCTAATGTAGTTCGTGGTATTTCTTACGATGATTCTTCTAGCAACCACATTACTAATGACCAGTTGGCTGTAGCAACCAAAGAAGTTGCTGAAGTATTAGGTCAGAAAATTGACATCATCAACATGGATGCTTGTTTGATGGGTATGTCAGAAGTTGCTTATGCAATCAAAGATAGTTGTAATTATTTTGTAGGTTCTGAAGAAACTGAAGCTGGTAAAGGTACTCCTTATGATGACGTTCTCAAGGGTTGGAAGCAAGGTATGACTCCAAAACAATTGGCTAGTCATTGGGTAGATGCTTATGCTCAGTCTTACAATGGTGGTAGCCAGGGTCGTGACGATTCTACTCAGTCTGCTTATGATTTAAGCAAAACTGATGCTTTCTTGGATGCTTTGAATGGCTTCTCTAAAGCAATCATGGCTGGTAAATATTCTGAAAAAGTTATGACCGCTGCTGGTAAAACTGTTAAATTCGCTTATCCACAGAATATCGACCTTCTCCACTTCCTCAAGAATTTGAGACCAGAAGTTCAGGGTGATACTTCTTTGATCACCGCTATGGATAAAGTTGAAAAAGCTGCTAAGGCTATGATTATCAACAACAAAACCACTGGCCGCTATTACAACAAGTATGAAGAAGCTCAGGGTATTGCGGTATACTTACCAAGCAATCTTGCAATCGAAAGCAAATATTTGACTCTTGATTATTCTAAGAACGTTATGTGGGACGATATGCTTATGGCTCTTCGTGAACAGAGAGACGTTCAGAAGACTGTAGACGCTGCTTGCAAAGGCGATTTCAAGGGCTTGAAGAGTGCTATTTCTGAAGCTAAGAAGAATCCACGCAGCAGATATGCAAGAGCAGTTCTCCGTGAACTCAACTATGCTGCTTACACTGAAAAGAAGATTCCAGCAAAGAATCAGGCAGAATTTGATGGTTTGTTCAAAGACCTCAAGGGTGCAATGCAGTCTAAGTAAGTTAGTAAATTAGCTTAAAAAGGCTTTCTCTTAAAAGTAAGAGAAAGCCTTTTTTATTGCTCAAAATGCTTTTTATTATTATCTTACAATGGTTATGTACAGACAGATTTATGTTAAAGCAATCCTACTACCTATAATCTCTAAAAAAAATTAGTAAAAGTATTGCGGTTTTTATTTTTATCATTATAATTAATTTAATCACTTCTCATTTTGTTGAGAAAATAAGTAAATAAGTATAGGAGTATAAGCCAAATGAGAAAAGTATCTAGTATAATCGCTGCTACTGCTCTTATGATAAGTCTTTCTTGTGCCTCTTCCTTTGCTGCTACTGCAGCTAAAAAGACAGCTAAAAAAGCTGCTGTAAAAGATTGGACTTTTGCTGTATTTTTAAATGCAGATAACAATCTTGATCCATTCGGTGTTGAAGACCAGGAAGAAATGGCTCGTGTTGGTT
>CAMJNS010000066.1 GCA_946407375.1 uncultured bacterium | reverse complement strand
GATTCGTTTTTCAAAGATCTTAGCTCCCCTTGCGAGGAGAGTTAATATACCACAACTCAATTTCTAAAGTCAATACTTTTTTTAAAAAATTTATTTTTGAGAAAATTATTATTTATGGTTTATCTTAAATCTCTCAATTCTCTGTTTTTGTCTTTCAACTTTCAACTTTCAGTTTTCAACTTCCATCTCCAGGTATTGACTTTGGTGCACAAAAATGATTAAGGTATTACAATAAGCAAAAAACAAAATGTTTTTGCTTATTGTAAGAGATTAAAGTCTTTTCTAAGCTCTAAAATACGAACGAGAGTCACAAATGGAAAAACATACAATTCTATCAGTTATATTTGGCTTTATAAGCATGACTGTTTGTGCCCAGTCTATTCCTGTAACTTTAGAAGAAGTTACTCAAAAAGATTTTAAAGAACTGCTTCAGGTTCAGGGAACGGTTGAAGCAGTGAACATAGCCAGAGTTTCCCCTAGAATTTCTGGCCCAATTGAAGCTATATATGTTAAAGAAGGTGACAAAGTAGAAGCAGGTAAAACAAAGCTTTTTGTAATCGACCCATTGAAGCTTGAAAAGAACCTAGAAATCCGCAAGCAGGAAGTCGTTATTGCCCGTCTTTCTTTAAAGGAAAAAGAAGCCCAGTTGAAGCAGGTTTCAGCAGATTATGAAAAATCAAAAATAGATGCCAAGCGCGCTAGGCTTCTTTGGGAAGACCGCTCTACAAGCCAAGATAATTACGAAAAAGCTCAGTTGAAATTCAAAGTTAGTGAAGCAAACTTTGAACACGTAAACACACTGATAGACCTTTCCAGAGAACAGTTAGCAAAGGCACAGATTGCTTTGACAATTGCCGAAAAAGACTATTCTGACTCTACCGTTTATTCCCCATTAACAGGCGTTGTATCTGAAAAACTGCAGGAACCAGGCGAAATGGCTGCAGCCGGAAAGCCTATTATAATTGTTAAAGACCCTAAAGACACAGAAGTTACAGCATATTTGCCCGCCGAATTTTATCATAAGGTTCAAGTAGAAATAACTCCTGTAAAAATCAAGAATTCTATTGATTTGCCGAACAATGAAGAAGACAAAGAAAATTCAGAAGAAGCCAAAGTAACCTATAAAAGCCCTGAAATATCTACTGATTTGAGAACTTTCAAAATAAAATGCCACACTTTGAATGACAGCAAATTTATGGTTCCTGGCGGACTAGCAAATTTGACTTTTGTATTAGAAACTCGTTCAGGATTAGCTGTTCGCACATCGGCAATAGTAAACCGCGACAACAGCAAAGCTATTTTTATTGAAGAAAACGGCAAAGCAAAATTAGTTAAAGTAAGCGTTGGACTTGAAAACGAAGGATTTACAGAAGTTAAAAGCGATCAGCTAAAAGCTGGCAATAAAGTAATTGTTGTTGGTCAGCACATGGTCAACGACGGTACTGCAGTTTCGCTTTCAAACGGAGCAAAATAATGGGCAGCCTGATTAATTTTTCTGTAAAACGCTGGGTTGCTATTGTCTGCTTGATGATAGCCATTACTTTGCTGGGGCTCAACGCTTATAGAAAACTTCCTCTTGAAGAGCTTCCCAAAACAGATATGCCTTATGTTACAGTTGTAACTATTTATCCTGGGGCATCGCCGGAAGAAATAGAAACCGACTGCGCAAAGCGTATAGAAGACGCAACAGGCTCATTAGATGGGTTGAAAAGCATAACTTCTTCCTGTTTGGATAATGTTTGTCAAACTTTGTTGGAATTTGAAATCGGAACAAGCGTAGATGCTGCTGCAAACGACATAAGAGAAAAAATCGACACTATATTGAATGATTTTCCTGAAGGCGTTGAAAAGCCAATAGTTTTAAAATATGACATCAACGCTCAGCCAATTATAAATCTTGCTATTACTGGTTCACTGCCAATAGACGAACTCTACGATTATGCAGATAACGACTTTAAAGACTTTATAGCAGGAATAAAGGGTGTCGCAGAAGTAAAGCTAACAGGCGGTGCTCAGCGCGAAGTTCATGTTCTTTTAGACAGAGATAAACTTGCAGCAAGGGGCTTGAGCAGCCTTGATGTTGTTTCCGCAATCAAAAAAGAAGTAAAAATGATTCCTGCTGGGCGTATTAAGCATGAAGGCGCCGAATACACAATCAAGTTTGATGCTGATTATAAGAATTTGAAGGAATTGGAAACTCTTGAAATAGCCAATAAGAAAGGACAGCGCTGCACCATTCGTGATGTTGGTCAGGTTTTGATGGGAACAGAAGAACGCAGACAGGCTGCCACAATCGATACACGACCTTGTATTGCTGTTCAAATCGTTAAAAAATCTGATGCAAATGCGGTTAAAGTTGTTAATCTTATTAAAGACAAAATTGAAGAAATAAAAAAGAATCTTCCTGGTGGTATTGAAATTCTTTGGGTATCAGATACAGGCAAATTCATTCAGGCCTCTGTTGATAATGCAGTATCTAATATCTGGCAGGGAATATTGCTTACTGCCATTTTGATGTTCTTCTTTCTATATAACATCAAGTCAACTTTAACAGTTGCAATTACAATGCCTTTAACAGTTATTGCAGGTGTGCTGGTTATGTCTATGATGGACTATAGCATAAACATAGCAACTCTTCTAGCAATAGGGCTTTCAATAGGTATTCTTGTTACAAACTCTATTGTTGTTCTAGAAAATATAGTTTCAAAAGTCAATGCAGGTCAATCTAGCACAGATGCTGCAATTAACGGTACTACAGAAATAGTAGTGGCTGTTCTGGCCAGTGCGGGCACAAACATTGTCGTTCTTTTTCCTGTAAGCCTTATGAAAGGACAAATTGGGCAATTCTTTATTCCATTCGCATTAACCATGGTGGGTGTAACCGTTGTTTCGCTTTTCATTTCGTTTACTCTTACGCCTGGTATTGCTGGGCAAATCATGACTAAAGACGAAAGCAAAGATGGTTTGCTTAAAAAGCTAGAAGCCATTTGGAACAAATGTTTCGGAAAGTTTACAGACGCTTCTGTCTGGATTGTTCGCAAAGTTGTTGAAAGCAAGCTTTTATCGCTAGTTTCTATAGTAGTTTCTATACTGCTTCTTGTTCATTCGCTGACACTTGTTAAATCTATTGGTTTTTCTTTTATACCTATCAGCGATCGTGGTGAAATGGTTATAAAACTAGAATATCCATCAACTTTTTCGCTGAAACAAACAGTGGAAAAAACGTCTCAGATTGAAAGCCTATTAGATGGCATTCCTGAATTAAAACATCGTCTAACCAATATAGGGAAAATTGAAGGCGCAGTTGGTCAAACTTCAGAAGGTGTTTATTTAGCTCAGATAACTTGCAAATTCAACGATAAAACAGAAAGACAAAAAGACATTTTCCAACTTCAAAAGGAAATCAATTCAAAACTCAAAGGAATTCCAGACGTTATAATAAGCACTTCTCTGCCTGACCAGGGTGGTAGTGGTGCTCAAATCAGAATGGTCATAAGAGGAAACGATTTCAACGTTCTGAATCAACGTGGAGAACAGCTTGTTGCTAGAGCAAAACAGGTTGATTGGATTATGGACGTAGATTCTTCCGTAAGACCTGGAAAGAACGAACTTGTTGTTACTCCTAAACGCGCGGTTTTAAGCGATGTCAAAGTTCCTGCCACAACTTTAGGTCTCGGTCTTAGAACTAATATAGAAGGCACTAAGTCTGGAACTTACAAAGAAAATGCCCGAACTTATGACATTCGCGTAAAGCTTCAGGAAAAAGAAGGGTTAAATCAGGTCGAACAGCTTGAATTGCCAGGTCCTCCAGGGCACCCCATAATCTTGCGCAACTTTACTAATATTAAACCTAATATTTCGCCAGTTCTCATTACCAGACGCGATAAGAGCAGAGCTGTAATTTTTTATGCTAATCCCGCCAAAGGCGTGCCTCTTGGAACTGCCGCCAACAAAATTAAGAACGAATTACTAGCCGCAGACGGTGCGTTACCTGCGGGTTATACCGCAGAATTCATAGGCAGAGTTCTTATGATGAAAGACGGTATTAACGATTTCATAGAAGTAGGCGCAATAGCACTTCTTCTGACTTATCTGCTTCTGGCAGCCATTCTAGATTCTTTCTTGAGACCATTCATAATCTTAGTTACAATACCAGTCGGTATGATAGGCTGTATCTGGGCTTTGTGGCTTACAGGCGAATCACTTTCAATGATGGTTTTGTTAGGCGGTGTAATGCTTATTGGTATCGTTGTTAACAACGCAATTCTAATTATGGATAGGGTTCAAGTTAACATTGCAAATGGTTCTGAACCAAAAGAAGCTATGCTTGAAGCAATTAAGCATGAAATGCGTGCTGTAACAATGATTACCTTGGCAGCCGTTTTCGGCATGATTCCAATGGCCTTCGATTCAGGCTTAGGAAGCGAACTTCGCACAGGCATTGGTCAGGCAGCTATGGGAGGTATTCTCATCTCAGCAGTAATGACAATGTTCATTCTTCCTGTGCTCTACTGTCTTTTTGCACCTAAAAAGAAAAAATAATTACATTACTGCTTTAAATGGACATTCAATAGTTTTTGAAAGCAGTTGCCCCATCATATTTAAGTCACTAATTTTTAACACATGATTTATTCCTTCATTTGTAGCTAATTTATGAAATCTTGAAGGATTTTGTTTTGTAGAATAAACTAAATAATATGAATACATAGTTCTGCCTTTATGGGTATATGTTCTGGTTTGAATACCAATTACAGCTATATCTGAATAATTGCACAACATTTTTTTATATGGAACAAAAAATGATGTTCCTTCCATAAAAATTTGTTTTTGGTTTGAGTCAAAAATATATTTGCTTTTAAAACCAAAGGCACCAAATGTAACAATAAAAGCTAATATCCATAAAAAAGCAATCATTCCAGGTGCTCCATCTGTAGTTGGATACAATATTATAGAAAATGGGATAAGAATTATATCTCCAATAATACAAACAGTAGTCATTTGTTGTAATACATTTGGAGTCATTAAAATAATTTTATCACCAGATTTGATTATAGGCGATTTTCCATCCATATTTTTATCCTTTTAATTTTTATACTTAATTAGAATGTAAAAAATTTTATACGGAAATTAAACATTTAATTTTAAATTTAAAGCATCAAACAAATAGTTAAATTGTTTTTTAAAAGAATCTTTTTCGGCTTGAAGCTGCTTTTTTACATTATCCAAGATTTTTTTTGTTTCTTCAGCAGTTTCTTTTTGAAGAATACAATAATTTTCAGCATTTTTTAGTTTCTTTTCCTGTGAAGAGACAAAACGTTTTGAGGCTTCATCATAGTATTTTTGAACAATCTCACAAACAGGAATTGAACTGCTTGCTTCGCAAAGCTGTTGAATTTCTACTAAAGCCATTTTTGCTTCTATGTATATTTCCTGGTCTTGTTTATCATTAGAATTCTGTAAAAGATCTACTTTGTTGTTAGCCTTATCAAAAAGGTCTGCATAATCATAATTACTAGACATAAGCTTCTCTCTTTATTTGGTTTCTTAAATTATAACATAGACAATGGTTTAATGGCATTGAATCAAACAAAGGTCGTGATTTTTTTCACAATCTTGAAAATTTTTAAAATTTTTTGTCCATTTTTCCGTTTTCGGTTGATTACTACATGTGCAAGTAAAAAAAAGCACGAATTTTATAAGAATCTCAAAGGAGAAATAAGTTTATGGTATCGTTAAATCGTGTAATTGTAGCTGGTAATCTTGCTCGTGACCCAGAATTGAAGGTAACTTCTTCAAATCGTAAGTTCACAAATATGGTAATCGCCATCAACGAATCTTGGAAAGACAAAGATGGAAAAACTGCTAGAAAGACAATTTATATCAATATAATTGCTTGGGGCAGTCTAGCCGAAAACTGTGCAAAATTTCTAAAAAAGGGCAGGGCGGTCATGATTGAAGGTCGTATTGAAAGCGACAATTATGAAGATAAAAATGGGAAAAAACAATACATAACCCGTATAAATAGCAACAATGTTGTTTTCCTCGAAAATAGCAAACGTAACAATAATTATGCAGATGATGCTGAAGATGAAGACGAAGACGAAGATAATTTTTGTGAATCCTCTAAAATTAGCCCTAAAAAAACTGCCGTTTCAAAAAAAGTTGTTAAAAGACAAGTAAAAGAAGCCGCTGAAGCTTTACCATTCTAATTTTAAGGAGGAATATAAATTATGATGTGTTGCAATAATTGTCCATTCAACCCCTCAAACAACACCAACGCACCCAAATGCGATAATCCAATATGCAAAGATTCAAGTAGTCATTGTTCAGAAAGCTATTGTGCAAGAAACATCGGAACAAGATGTTTTATGGACTACTATGTAATAGAAAATCTGTATCATGAAGATGAACTCGCTGAAGGTCTGGCGTTAGAAACGTTGAGAACCGCTTTAATTGGTCGAGACAGAGCATTGTTAATATCTCTTTTTCAAGCTGCTAGACAAGAACTCAGAATTAAAATGTGGAACTGGCTTGAAGAAAACGAACCAAGAAGTTTATGGATGCTTAATCCAATATTTGCTGCCTGTGGTTTAGAAGAATTAAACAATATATCTGTAGAAAACAAAAAAATACGGTCTAAATACGTAGATGCAATAGTATCAAACCCATATAGTGGCAGATATTACAAACAAATTTACACTGTGTAAGGAGGTAAAAAAATGAATTGCAAAGTCTGTCCTTTAAATATTGATTCTAATTGTTTTAAGGCTGAAATGGTATCTAAAATCCCTTTACATTTTCGCAGTGTATTTCTTTGTAATAATGATTGTGCAAACAATTGTAAGGGTGAAAGTCTCTGTGGTAAAGATTTATGGGTTTTGTCTTTTATTGGACAAAAAGATAAATTTGCTATGGCTAATGCTGTAAACACAATGGAAAACCTTGTCAAAAAAGGTTTATCAGAGTTGCTTTGCTTTCTTTTTGAAAATGCTCCTTATGAAACAAGAAAAAAAATGTGGCTTAGAATGACAAAAGAACATACAAATCAATTATATATGTTCGATGCACTATTTGAAAAAGAATGTCTAGCTCCTCTTTGTAACGGCAATATAGAAGAAGAAATGCATAAATATCAAAACTGCGTTCTATTTCCACAAATGGCTATGGCGAATTAATAAAATATGATAACAAGCTGCCCCAATCCTGGGGCAGTATTCTTGATTTAAACTTCATCATAATGAAGTAATCAAAACAATTAAAAGATTATATGATACAACTGAAAAAATATAAAATATCAGTAATAATATCAGGTGGGCAAACAGGTGCTGATCGCGGAGCACTTGATTTCGCAATAAAAAATGGAATCAAGCACGGCGGATGGTGTCCTTTGGGCAGAAAATCTGAAGACAAAGAGATACCATCTTGCTATTCCTTATTAGAAACGACTACATTCCTTTATCCTGCAAGAACAAGAATGAATATCAGAGATTCAGATGCAACGATTATTTTTTCATCTGATATAAACTCTAAAGGAAGTCTTTTAACAACAAAATTTTGTATAGAAATGAAGAAACCTTACTTTACTTTGTTGCTAGACAAAAAGAGTCTTAATAAGCTTAACAGTGATTATCTAACCAATAATTATTATAAAATATCTAAGTGGCTTAATAAAATTAAACCAAATATATTAAATATTGCAGGAACAAGAGAGAGTCATTGCCCCGGAATACAAAAAACAGTTTCTAAAATACTAGATAAGCTATTGGTAAACTCAGGCGAAACAATCGAATGGCCTCCTAGAAAACCAGACACCTTAGATTTGTTTAGTTCTTTTTTATAAATTGTAGCTACTCTTGCAAGCAAACAGCTAATGTGCTAAAGTCTTTAAAAAGAAATTTTTTGGAGATATTAGAAATGAAAAGACCGCCAGAACTTAGTTGGCAAGACAAAGCAATTCTTATTTCGCTTCCTGTTGTTGTATTAGTAATTTTCATTTTAACTAATTATTATAGTAAAGATCCCTCAGTGGATGATGTTTTTAATGGGCAAATAAATGGTGTTAGTGTTAGAGATGGTGGTAGAATAATTCAGATTTACCCTCAAACAGCTACAGATACAGTTAGATTTAGGTTAAAAACTTTAAATGGTCTAAGAGATTTCGATTTTATTTATAAAATAACAGCTTCAGAAACTCTAATTCCTGAACTAGGTGGTATAGTTCAATTTTATGGTCAATATACTTATGACCCCAAAGGCGGTTCTATTACTGTTCCTTATAAAGGAAAAAGCGGACAATATGAAGGTTGGGCAGTATATGGTAAAAACAGATATACTGGGCCTAAAGCTCCTAACTCAGGTAAACCTTTAACTAATTAATCATTATCCCCACTTTACTATATCAATAGAAAATTCATGATTCTCAGAAGCTGCTAGTTCTTTAGCAGCTTTTTCTGATAATTTTATTATATATTGCCCTTCAGGCATATTATGGTCAATTATTGTAAGATTTACTGTTCTACCATTATTTAAATTTGTTACTTTTATTTTTGTGCCATAAGGCAAAGAAGCATGAGCTGCCGTTAAAGCACTTCTTTCATAGCGAGTATTATTTGAAGTTATAGTACCATTTTCTTCTAGTGTATAAAAGGCAGCAAATCCTTTTTCATAGCATTCATAACTATCAGTATGACTTGATTCAGAGCCACAACCAACAATAAAAAAGATAAAGAAATAGCAAATTAATAATAAAAGATTTTTCAATTTCATATTCTATTTATCGACCATTATTCTTAAGCATTTAAAACATACAAATTATAGAAAAAAGTTGATTCAGAACAAAGAATATGATTTATTGCATACAGAAAATTTAAGGGCAACAGGTTTTTTAACAATGCAACAGAATAAAATAATTGATTTTATTCAACCAGACGCTCAGGACTGGGAAAAACTAGAACGTATATCAGAAATTGATATGCAAGGTTTTGGAGAAGACGGAATCTCTACCTTTAATCTTTCGCAATTTGCTAGAGGAGGTTCTGTTTTTTGTCTTACGCTCAACGGGTTAATAATTGCAGAAGCTGTTGTTCTAAGAAATTTCAGAGATAATGGAGCAGAAATTTTTGGTTTCGCTGTTGCAAAAGAGTATTTTAATCAAGGTTACGGAACAAGACTTCTTCAACACTTAAAAGAAGTAGCGAAAGAAGCAGGAATAGAATATTTTGAACTTACAATGAACCCTGATAGACCTGTATTGCATAGATTATACATTCAAAAAGCCGGTTTTTATAAAAAAGCTGAACTAACTCAACATCCTCATAAACACGAACCAAGATGGCTTTTGAGATACGATTTGTAAAAAACAAAAAATACAAAAATCTCAAGCATAGCTGAAATTAGTGTAGGTATAGTTATTTGGCTAATTATTCTTCGTAAACCTTTTTCGTAATGGGAAGAACTTTATCGTATAATGATTTGCTTGCTATAGCCATTACACCATGTTTGTGTTTGTAATTAGTCGGATCATAACAAAAATCAACACCAGTAATATCACTCATTATACCGCCAGCTTCTGTAAATAAAATTTCAGGAGCAGCAACATCCCAGGCTTTGGTTTTATTAGAATTGTTTATATAGTAATCTGCCTGATTTTTAGCAATAGCCATAAGTTTTAAGCCAACCCCACCATGGGTAACCAGACTAGCACCATGAAGAGAAGAATGTACGGTTTGCCCTATTCCACAAGGATGAGAACGACTTACTGCAAGTCTCAAATTATTGAAATCTGGTTCAGCAACTTTTAATCTAACCCAACCTTTTCCTTCTGAATGGTACCAACAACCTTCGCCTTTTGCTGCAATATAAAGATTTTTTCCTATTGGTTGATAAACTAACCCAAATTCGAGTTTTTCATTAACAGTTAAACCAATTTGAGTAGCAAACTCACCATTTCTAGCTATAAATTCCATAGTACCATCTATAGGGTCTATAAACCAAGTTTTATTATTTGCACCTTCTGGAATGTAAAGCCCGTGTTCTTCGCTCAAAATCTTATCATTAGGGTATTCTTTTTTTAGTGAAGAAACAATATAATCATCTGATTGCTTATCAGCTATAGTTACAGGTTCATCCCCAGGTTTATATTCTGTTTTGAAATCTGTTGCATAGATTTTTTCTATTATTTCAGCAGCCCCCAAAGCTATTTTTATTACATATTTTGCGGCATAATGCTTTAATGGACAGCTATCAATAATTGTATTCATTTCTATACCTTTCATAATACCTATACAACTTATTAACTAATTATATTTTACAACTAATTTCAAAAGAGGCAAATACATTATTTTTTCTCGTTCAAAAACAACGATTTTTTTATTTTAGGAAAAGAGCCTTTATTACTGATAATAGAGGTAATATCATAGCGAAAACAACTGTTCCACAGATTAAACTCATAATGACGAAATATACAGGTCTAACCATTAACATAATTTTCTTATCTTTATTTAATGATTCTTTCTCGTATAAATTCGCAAGTTCTGTAAACATTCCATCTATATAACCTGATTCTTCACCATTTTCTATAATACACATAGATTTTTTAGATAAAAACTTATTATAGCGAAAAGATTCAGCTATTGGCATTCCATCATTAATACAATCACTAACTTTTTCAAATTTCTTTTTAAGAAATAAATTATTAACTAATTCTGTACTCAATCTCATTGATGAAACCAAATTAATACCGGAATTAAACGAAGTTACAAAATTTCGTGAATAAACAATAAAATAGTATTTTTTTATAAGTTCTCCAAAAATCGGTATTTTCAATTTTAAATAATCAAGAATGTATTTTCCAATTTTTGTTAGCTTAATAACATAAAGTATCAAAAAAATAGCTATTATAACCCCAAAAATATTAAAAACATTGTCTTGAAACCAAAACCCTAACTTAATAACTAACTCGGTTATATAAGGTTTTTGAACCCTACCAAATAATTTTGAAAATGGAGGTACGACAAAAGCCATCAAAAAAACGATTTCGCAAAAAGCAAAAATAGTAACTTCTGAAGCATAAGAAAAAGTATTTTCCAAATCATTTTTAAGTTCTATGTTCTGTCCTAGCAAATTAGAAAGTCGTTCCAAAACTATTTCTATACGTCCAGAATCTTCACCCAATTCTATTAAATCACAATAAGTATTTCCGAAAACTTCTATATGTTTTCTAAAACATATATGAAGAGGAACCCCTGCTTTTACTTCAGGAATAGATGTAGTCACAATTTCTTTTAATTTTTTATCTTTTATTTTTGTTGAAAGAGTTTCTAAAGAACCAACAATAGACATATTGTCTTTTACTAACGAAGCAAAATTTTCAGTAAAAACCAACAATTCATCATTTTCTATCTTTTCGTGAAATGGATTAAGAAAAGAAAATAAAGAATTCTTTCCTGTTTTTTCAGGCTTTTCATCTAACTGATTTTGATTATTAAAACTCATTCTTTTTTTAATAAATAATTAAATAGGATTTTTGACTCTCTCATCTATTGGTTTATTAGCAAAGAAACCTTCTATTAAAGCTAACAAAAGAAGCAACCAAATAGCAATACCACTCATATCATAGCCATCGCGTAAAATAGTAACTTTTTCTTTCACGCTCTTGCCTTTTCCTACTTCTTGTTCTAAGGGTATAAACCTTGGAATTTTTCGTAAATTTATCCGAGTTAAACGACTTTCTTCTGCAGGAGGATTAATAGCAAAAGCACTAACTAATTTGTTTCCAACAGCTAACTCATAATAGCCAGGCATATTAGTATTTTTCGTTGTAAAATGTAAAATTCCTTTGGTTAATGTTAATCCATCAACATTTTCAATACTTCCATCTGGACGTTTTAAGGTTACTTTATTATCTGCAGTAGCATTTAATGTTGCGGATATAATCATTCCTGGTCTTGCACCATTTATAGTCAAATCATTTGCAGTTACCATGGCTATTAAACTTTGATGTAAAAAGGGTAACCAAGTTGGTTTTATTGGCCAATCCGACCATCTGTTATCTGGAGTAAAAGTAACCAATAAAGATCTGCCTCTACCACGTTTTTCTTCTATTATTCCAGGTAAACCGTGACTCATTCTACAAAGCATCATAGCAGTAGGATTCGGTCTTACTTGGAAAAATTCATATATTTTTGCTCTACTAGGATCACCATTTCCGTCTTTACCAAAAATGCTAAATGCAGGGTGCCCTAAATCTATATCTGTAAGCTGATATCCAACAGCCTTACTAACCGAATTACCAACTCTCTTAAAAATTCGTGCAGGCAGTAAATAGCCACCACCCAAATTATCTGACAAATATTTGTTATACCAATCTGGTTCTACTCTATCACCTAAAAATGTTACTAAATTTCCACCAGCTAAAACATATTCGGATAGCTTTTTAATAAATACTTCAGGAATATGTCTCTGATTAAGAAGTATTACTGCAGAATAATTAGATGGTTCAACATTAGTTATTTCACTAGTCAATCTTGATTCTACAACAAATATATTTTCTTTGCTTTTATTTAAAGGATTTAAAGCAAATTTAATAAAAATATCATCATTATTTTCTGTATTATTGACATTATCTGGTTTTATCAACAATACTTTACAAGGTTCAAACACTCTGATCGCCAAATGTCTTGTATCATCTAAAGGCAAGGCGTCACCTTGAATTGATGCTTCTAAATGATTCATACCTGTTTTTGAGAAAGAGCAGTCTAATACACTTATTTTTTCACTACCTGCCTCAACTTCAATATCAGTGCCAATACGACGTTCTCCATTAATGGATATACTTACCTTTGCAATTTGCTTTTTATTTGTATAATTAGCTATAGTTAGCTTTAAAGGAACTTTGCGCCCTAACATAACAACAGAAGCATCTGTTTCTAAATTGGTTATCGCCATATTTTCTGGAGCAGTTCCACCTACGGGAACCATAACCAAGTCTATGCCTTTGTCTATTCTTTCTAAATCATACTTTTCAACAAAAGGTTTCCAAGCAGATTCGGTCATATCAGTTACAACATAAATTGTTCTTTTGTATCCTGTTAATGGAACCAACAATTCTAAAGCAGGTAAAATAGCTGATGCTATATCTGTTCCAGCCGCAGTAAGTTTGGCATTATTAATACTCTGTCTTAACGCTTCTTTATCCCAAGTAAGCTGAGGGAAAACGAGACCTCCTGGTTCGTTAATTAACCCTATAGTCGCTTTATCCGAGGGATTCATCTGGTCTAATATATCTAATGCTCTTGCACGAGCTGTATTGAACACAGAAACACCCTGATATGTGCTTCCCATCGACATTGAATTATCTAATAAAATAACAAATGCTGTTGGAGCTGATGAAGATACTCCAGCTCCCGCACTTTGTCCAATAAAAGGTCTTGCCAATGCCATGACAGCTAGAAAAATCAAAGCAATACGTAAAGCCATTAAAATCAAGTTTCGAATTTTACGTTGATGAGAAAGATATTCTACAGATTTCATTATAAGACGCAAACTAGGAAAATCTTTCATTACAGGCGTCTTTTGGAAAAAAAGATGTAGCCATATAGGAATAGCTATTCCTAAAAGACCTAATAAAAACCAGGGGCTAGCAAAATTCATCTTTTTTACCTTTCTAAAATAGCTTGACGTCGTGTAAAGAAACTTCTAATGTTTGCTTCTAAAGGCATTGAAGTATTAGCAAGTAAATAATCTATGCCTGATTTCCTTAGAGCGGACCTAAATGTATTAATCATTTGTCTGATTCTTGTTAAATATTCGTTTCTTAAAGAAAAAGCATCTGTTGTAATCTCTGATTTATCTTCCAGATCCTTAAATATTGTCATTTCATCAAAAGGAAATCTAATTTCGTCACTATCCAAAATATGATAGAGAACTATTTCATGTCTTCTGCTTTTTAGTTGTCTAAGCTTATTTATAATAACTTCTGCGTCATCCATAAGATCAGAGAACATTACAAATATTCCTCTTTTTTTCATTGTCTGCCCGACAATATCCAGACTCTCACCTATATTTGTTTTTTCTGTTGCTTTAATATTATCAAGCTCATTACAAATAGTTTTTAAATGAGCAATTCCTGTTCGAGGTCTAATTATTTTACTAATACCATCTGCAAAAGTCAGAAGACCTACCGAATCTTGCTGTCTTAGCATAAGATAAGATAATGAAGCAGCAAGTGTTGAAGCATAATCAAGTTTGCTTAAACTTCCTGAGCCCTTATAAGACATTGAACCACTAGTATCAAGAATCATATAACCAGAAAGATTTGTTTCCTGTTCATGTTCCTTAATATAAAATTTATCCGTTCTCCCATAAACTTTCCAATCTATATCTTTTAAAGGGTCACCTGGAACATATTGTCGATATTCTGAAAATTCAACGTTAAAACCTTTGAAAGGGCTTTTATGTTGTCCTTCAATCATACCCTCAACAACAGTTCTAGCCTTTATTTCCAGATTAGATAAAGAAGCAAGTAATTCTGGGTCGAGAAATCTGGATATTTTTCGAGTTTTGTCCATTTTTTATTAACTAGCTGGTTCTAAAACGGTTTTGATTATTTGTTCTATAACTGAATCTGGAGTAATTCCTTCAGCTTCAGCACTAAAATTCAACATAATTCTATGACGAAGCACTGATGAAGCAAGAGCTCTAATATCTTCACAAGCAACATAGTATCTACCCTGTAAAACAGCCCTGGCTTTTGCACCAAGAATCAAATATTGACTTGCACGAGGACCAGCACCCCAAGTAATGTAATCATTAATGAACTTAGTAGATTTTGGCTGATTTGGTCTCGTAGCTTCTGCTATAGCTACAGCATATTTTATTACTCTGTCAGAAACAGGTACTCTTCTAACTATTTCTTGCAATTCTTTAATTCTATCAGAAGTAATTACAGGCTTTAAGTCTTCAACTGTTCCACAAGTTGTAGCTTTAACCATCATTATTTCTTCTTCTATAGGCGGATATTCTAAACGAACGTTAAACATAAAACGGTCTAACTGCGCTTCTGGTAACGGGTAAGTTCCTTCTTGTTCTATTGGATTCTGTGTCGCCAATACAAAAAAGGGTTCTTCTACATCATAAGTTGTTGTTCCACTTGTTATCTTTCTTTCCTGCATAACTTGCAAAAGGGCTGCCTGAGTTTTTGGGGGTGTTCTATTAATTTCATCAGCTAGCAAAACCTGTGTAAATAAAGGCCCCTTAACAAATCGGAAGTTTCGTTCACCTGTTTTTATGTTTTCTTCGATAATATCTGTTCCTATAATATCGCTAGGCATTAAGTCTGGTGTAAATTGGACTCGTTTAAAATCAAGATCTAAAAGTTTTGCAAGACTGTTAACCAACAGTGTTTTTCCTAGTCCTGGAACACCTATTAAAAGCACATGACCTCTTGCAAAAAGAGCATAGAGAACTTCTTCAACAACTTTAGTCTGACCAATAAAAACTTTACCTATTTCACTCATAATCTTTTTGTAAACGATTTTAATATCAGCCAAAGCTTTTGCTTCATCTATTGGTGCACTAGTTGTTTTTGTTTCCTTAATGTCTTCTGCCATAAAAAGAACAACCTCCTACAAATTCGCTAAAAACTTAACATGATTTAAAGAATTGTACAAGAGTCTGTTCTAAAAATAATTTAGTTATTACTTATTGTTTAAAAAATTTCTTTCAATTATAATAAACTTTGTATGAAACATTTAACAACAAAATCTCTTGCAGCAATTATACTAACAATATTTTTGCTTATATTTAATATTTCTGTAAAAGCAGATAACACAGGGCACGAATATAAGTTTTTTGTTTCCATCTGCAAAACAGGAAAAGGCGATTTTAATCTTTTTGAGCCTGAAGGTATGTGCTTTTCACCAGATGGGCAAATGTTAGCAGTAACTGACACACACAATAACAGACTAAAACTATATTCTGTTGATCCATATCCATTAGCTTCTATTCCATTAAGACTTGAAATGATATATGGTGACCTTTGGCCTTGGGATAACAGAGTGTTACCTGGTGATTCCAACGATAAATATCGAGAGGATGACTACTTAAGTAGTAGGTATCCAGACCCAAATTATCTTTATGGAAGAGCTTATCAACATGGACAAAGCCGAATCAGACCAGCAGAAAAAATACCTATGGATCATTTTAACCTTCCTGTAGGGGTGGGGTGGCTGGATAACACTACAATGCTCGTTTGCGATACAGGAAACCATAGAATAAAAGCCATTAAACTTAACGGTGAAGTCAAATTCATTTTAGGTCAAGAAGGTTGGAAAACTGGTTATTTTCACCATCCGCTAGGAAT
This sequence comes from uncultured bacterium, assembly GCA_946407375.1. Lineage (GTDB taxonomy): Bacteria > Muiribacteriota > Ozemobacteria > Ozemobacterales > Ozemobacteraceae > RUG334. Next base: position 751 of record CAMJNS010000066.1, on the reverse strand, counting down.
TGACACAGATTGTGCCGGCAGAATTTATGTTGCTGAACCTCGTGGAAACTATCTTAGAGATTTTCCATTAGACTGGGGGCAAAGAATGAGAGTTCAAGGAAATCGTATTCAAATTTTCGATACAGATTTAAAACCTTCTAGACTTTTAGGTCATATGCATCATATGTGTGGAAGAGATTATAAACAGTTCAAAAACCTCACTCGTGTATGGGTAGATCAAAATGGTGATATTTATGTTGCAGACAATGGAAACCATAGAATATTAGTTTTTGAAAATAATATGAAGAAAAAAGAAGAAATAATAAAATGGGAAAACTATACTATGCGTTACCCCAACTCTTTTGATGTGGCTAAAAACGGTTGGATGGCTATTGCTGATACAGGTAATCATAAAATTCTTATGTTAGATGAACGGCGTGAACTTAGACAAATAATAGGCGGATTCGGCACAGAAAATGGCAAATTTATAAAGCCCCACGATGTTCGTTTCGGACCAAATGGTGATTTATACGTTTTAGACACAGGGAATGGACGAATTCAGATTTTTAAAGGAATGCACATACCTGATCAATTTCCTCGTTGTCCTCAACCTGAACCAATAATACAAATAAAAAAGAAATTGCCCAAAACCAAGCCCAAAGATTCTTTCTAATACCAATAGAAAGCTAATTATTTAAATAATCAAATATTTACAAGCTAAAAAGGAGAAGCCCCGAATGCTTTATTACATTCGGGGCTTCATAGACCTGGC